>WGAO01000022.1 GCA_015489065.1 Thermotogaceae bacterium
GGAAAGACAAAGTCGATAAACTTTTATCTGGTGAACTCTTCATTCTACATGGTAGATCTTCCGGGATACGGATATGCAAGAGTATCAAAATCAGAAAAGATGAGATGGGATAAGTTGATAACGAGATACTTCGAAAATCGATGGAGTTTAAAGATGTTGTTTATCCTTATTGATGGAAGACACGAGCTTCAAAAAGTCGACAGAGACTTTTTAGAATGGATCAAAGACTATGAAATACCATTCGTTATAGTCATGACAAAGATGGACAAAGTAAAAAAAAGTGAGAGAAGGAAAAGAATCGACGAGATAAAAAGAGAACTTCTCGAATACGGAGAATATACTGTACTTCCATATTCTTCAGTAACCAGAGAAGGAGTCGAAGACATCCTGAAAATATCTTTCAGTAGCGTGGGGGTGAAATGATGAAGAAAAAGCTCACAGTAATAGTTGACAATAATCCCTTTGATGAAAAGCTCAAGACCGACTGGGGATTTTCCGCGCTGCTAGAAGTAGAAGATCTAAAGATACTTTTCGATCTCGGAAACGAATCTAAGATATTTGCAAACAACGTGGAAAAACTCGGATTGGATCTTTCTGAGGTGGACTATCTTTTCATATCACATTACGACAGTGATCACATAGGTGGGCTCAATTACTTTCTGGAAAAAAACAGAAAAGCCACCATTTTCGTACCCTACAATCCAGATTACTTCGATTTGAACGATAAAATCAGAAAAATGGGATTAAATGTGGAAGTTGTCACCAATCCAATTCCAATAGGCCCAAGGATCTACAAAATATTCTCAACAGGTGTGGTGAGTTCTTTTCCAAGACCGGAACACTCATTATTCTTATTTGGAAAAGATGGATATTCGATAATCGCTGGATGTTCTCATCCAAAAGTTTGGAATATAGCCAAAAGAGTGGAAGAACTTACTGGTTTTGATTACATCGACATGTACATAGGAGGCTATCATTTTTACAAAATGAACGATGATGAAATAAAAGAAGCGGTGAGAAATGTAATCAAATCCGGAATAAGAAGAGTTGGAGCTTGCCATTGCACAGGTGACAAAGCAAGATCTGTTCTGAGAGATCTGTATGGGAAAAGCTTCATAGAAATTGGAGTCGGGAAGGTCTTGGAATGGTCCTGAGAATAATAACAGTTGGAAAAATATCTCCATGGGCAAGAAAAGCTTATGAGCATTTCCAAAAGATGATATCTAGATATTCAAGGATAGAGCATATAGCACTCTCGACTGGTGGCGATTTAAACAGAGAAAACGCCGAAGTTTTAAAAAAAAGAGAAGCTGAGAAAATAGCTAAGAAAATAAGAGGAAGATCAATATGCCTTGATATAAATGGAAAATCACTGACCTCGGAAGAATTTGCCGAGCTCCTTTCAAGTTCAGCTAATACGACTTTTGTCATAGGAGGGCCGCTAGGGATTCATGAGAATTTTCTCAGAAAATGCGAGCTTTCAATATCTCTTTCCAAAATGACGCTTTCCCACGAGGTAGCATTTGTGACTCTACTTGAGCAGATCTTCAGAGGATTCAAAATATCAAGAGGCGAGAGGTATCACTACTGACTTTTTAAAAACTTTTTCATCTGCGTCTTTGCCTTTTTACCTCTTTACAAGCTAACAAGTTGTGTGATACTATTCACGGCGGCATGGCTGAACCGTGATTAGATTTATTGATTAGAGCGTTTTTCAAGGTGTTTTTGAAACACCAAGGTTTTATTTTGAGGAGGGAGAAAAGGGATGCCAACTATAAACCAACTCGTAAGGTTTGGAAGAAAAATGAAGAAAAAGAAGAGCAAGGCTCCTGCTCTCCAAGGGCATCCACAGAAGAGGGGAGTTTGTATAAGGGTATCTACCATGACGCCGAAAAAACCTAATTCAGCTCTCAGGAAAATCGCGAGAGTTAGACTTTCTAACGGTATAGAAGTCACGGCTTACATACCTGGAATTGGTCACAACCTTCAGGAACACTCCGTCGTTCTGGTTAGAGGAGGAAGGGTTAAGGATCTTCCAGGCGTGAGGTATAAGATAATAAGAGGAGCTCTTGACGCAGCTGGTGTTGAAGGCAGAAGACAGTCAAGATCGAAGTATGGAACCAAGAGACCCAAGAAGTGAGGTGAGCAAAGAGTGAGAAGAAGGAGAGCTGAGAAAAGGCAGGTTGCACCTGACCCGATTTATAACGATGTACTAGTTACAAAACTCATAAACAGAATCATGTGGGATGGAAAGAAAACCATCGCTCAGAAGATAGTTTATGGAGCGTTTGAGATAATAAGAGAAAAGATGGGGAAAGATCCTCTTGAGGTTTATCACAAGGCTCTTGACAATGTCAGACCCATCTTAGAGGTTAGGCCAAGAAGGGTTGGAGGAGCTACTTACCAGGTTCCTATCGAGGTTCAAGAGCCCAGAAAAACATCACTCGCGATAAGATGGATCGTCAACGCCGCGAGGGCAAAGAGCGGAAGACCTATGAAGGTCAGGCTTGCAGAAGAGCTTATGAACGCTTACAACAATACCGGAGCTGCTGTCAAGAAGAGAGAAGATGTTCACAGAATGGCGGAAGCCAACAGAGCCTTCGCTCACTATAGGTGGTGATAGAGAGTGAAGGAGGTAGCCGCCAAGTATGTACCTTTAGATAAGATAAGAAACATAGGTATAATGGCTCATATAGATGCCGGTAAGACAACCACTACCGAGAGGATACTGTATTACACCGGCAGAAAGCATATGATAGGTAGTGTCGATGAGGGAACCGCCACCATGGACTGGATGATCCAAGAAAAGGAACGCGGTATAACTATTACCGCGGCGGCTACCACATGTTTCTGGAGAGATCATCGTATTAACATAATCGATACGCCCGGACATGTGGACTTTACCGCTGAGGTTGAAAGATCCTTGAGAGTCCTTGATGGAGCTGTTGCGGTCTTCGATGCAACCGCTGGGGTTGAACCGCAATCTGAAACCGTTTGGAGACAGGCTGATAAATATGGAGTTCCTAGAATAGCATTCATGAACAAAATGGATAAGATTGGCGCAGATTTCTTCATGGCAGTTCAAACTCTTGTCGACAAGCTTGGAGCTAATCCTGTTCCGATACAGATACCAATAGGTGCTGAGAAAGACTTTAAAGGTGTGATAGACCTGATAAAGATGAAAGCTATCAGATGGGTCAGCGAGGATGGAAGCGAATATGTCTACGAAGAGATTCCAGAGGATCTAGTAGATACTGCTGAGGAATGGAGAGAGAATCTCATTGCCAAACTCGGGGAGGAATATGACGAGATCGCAGAGCTTTATCTTGAAGGAGAAGAAGTTTCAGAAGATTTGATAAAAAAATACCTGAGGCTGGGAACAATCGAAGGGAAATTAGTACCAGTCCTCACTGGTTCTGCTAAGAACAACATGGGAGTTCAACCACTTCTTGATGCAATTGTGGACTTTCTACCATCACCCCTCGATATGCCACCCGTGAAAGGCTGGGATCCAAAAACCGGGGAGGAAATCTTGAGAAAACCAAGCGAAGAAGAGCCATTCTCAGCACTTGTTTTCAAAGTTCAGGTTGATCCGTATATAGGAAAACTGACTTACTTCAGGGTATACTCTGGAAGATTAAATAAAGGAAGCTATGTGTGGAATTCAACTAGAGGTCGAAGAGAAAGGATATCGAGGCTCGTTTTCATGCACGCTGATAAAAGAGAAGATGTCGAATATGTTAGAGCGGGAGACATAGCTGCCGCTGTTGGTTTGAAAATATCAAAGACCGGTGATACCCTCTGCGATGAAAAATCACCCGTCATTCTTGAAAAAATGGAATTCCCAGAACCTGTTATATCAATAGCGATTGAGCCTTACACAAAAGCTGACGAGGATAAACTCGTCAGGGTCCTCAACGCACTTACGGAAGAAGATCCAACCTTGAGAGTCGTTGTTGATAAAGAAACAGGTGAAACGATACTTTCCGGAATGGGAGAACTTCACCTTGAGATTATCATAGACAGACTCAAGAGGGAATTCGGTGTAAATGTCAGAGTAGGTCAGCCTCAGGTTTCTTACAGAGAGACCATAAAAGAAGCGGCAGAGGCTGAGGGAAAATACATACGTCAAACTGGTGGAAGAGGGCAGTATGGTCATGTGAAAATGAGATTTGAACCGATAAGCCTTGACAAACACTTCGAGTTTGAAGATAGAACTGTCGGTGGAGTTATTCCAAAAGAATACATTCCTGCAGTAGAAGCTGGCGTCAGGGAGGCAATGGAATCCGGTATCCTCGCTGGATATCCAGTTGTTGGTATAAAAGCCATACTCCTTGATGGTTCTTATCACGAGGTTGACTCGTCAGAAATGGCGTTTAAAATAGCTGCGTCTATGGCTTTCAAGGAAGCAGTAAGAAAAGCAAAACCCGTTCTTTTAGAGCCGGTGATGGAACTCGAAATAACTACTCCGGAGGAGTATATGGGTGGTATAATCGCTGACTTGAATTCAAGGAGAGCGAAGGTCGAAGGTATGGAATCAAGAGGGAACGTCAGAATAATAAAAGCTTATGCTCCGCTCTCTGAACTCTTTGGATATGCGACTGTACTGAGATCTCTCAGTCAGGGAAGAGCGACCTATATAATGAGGTTTTCGCACTACCAAGAAGTTCCGGAAAGGGTTAAGCAGAAGGTTGTTGGATATTGATAATAGAACTCTGTAAAGGAGGGGTCAAGCATGGCAAAGGAGAAGTTCGAAAGGAAAAAGCCACACGTGAATGTTGGTACCATAGGACATATTGACCATGGAAAGACAACACTCACCGCTGCTATAACGAAGTACCTGTCGTTCAAAGGATTCGCCAACTACATACCGTTCGACCAGATCGACAAAGCTCCAGAGGAGAAGGCTAGAGGTATAACTATAAACATCACGCATGTTGAGTATGAAACCGAAAAGAGGCACTACGCCCATATCGACTGTCCTGGACACGCTGACTACATCAAGAACATGATCACCGGTGCTGCTCAGATGGACGGATCGATCCTCGTTGTCGCGGCTACCGATGGACCGATGCCACAGACAAGGGAACATGTCCTTCTCTCCAGGCAGGTCAATGTTCCTGCGATAGTTGTCTTTCTAAACAAGACAGATATGGTTGATGATGAAGAGCTCATCGACCTTGTTGAGATGGAAGTCAGAGAGCTTCTTGACAAATACGAATATCCCGGAGACGAGGTTCCAGTTATCAGGGGATCAGCTCTCAAGGCTCTTGAGGGTCCGGATGACCCGAACGATCCGGTTTACCAGCCGATAGCAGAGCTTCTCGATGCTCTTGATAACTACATACCCGATCCGGTTAGAGAAGTTGATAAGCCATTCCTTATGCCAATTGAGGATGTCTTCTCAATAACCGGTAGAGGAACAGTCGTCACTGGAAGAATCGAGCGCGGAAGGATCAGACCAGGTGACGAAGTTGAGATAGTTGGTCTCACTGATGAGGTTAAAAAGACCGTCGTTACAAGTGTTGAAATGTTCAGAAAGATCCTTGACGAGGGAATTGCTGGTGACAATGTTGGATGTCTGCTCAGAGGTATAGACAAGGACGAAGTCGAGAGAGGACAGGTTCTTGCAGCTCCTGGAAGTATCCACCCACATACGAAGTTTAAAGCTCAGGTCTACATCCTGAAGAAAGAAGAGGGTGGAAGACACACACCGTTTACAAAGGGCTACAAACCACAGTTCTACATAAGAACAGCTGATGTCACCGGAGAGGTAGTGGATCTTCCAGAAGGTGTCGAGATGGTTATGCCTGGTGACAATGTCGAGCTCACGATCAAGCTCATATACCCCGTCGCTATAGACGAGGGAATGAGATTCGCTATAAGAGAAGGCGGAAGAACTGTCGGAGCTGGAGTTGTGACAGAGATATTGGAGTGAGGGGGAAGTCCCCCTTACTCCTTCTTTGATTGACAAAGGAGGAGGGAGGGTATGCCTGAACAGAAAATAAGAATAAAGCTCAGAGCTTACGATCACAAACTGCTCGATGAATCTGCCAAGAAGATAGTAGAAGTCGCAAAGGCAACGAGCGCAAGGGTTGCGGGACCTATTCCACTCCCAACCGAGAGGACTCTTTATACCGTTTTGAGGTCTCCTATGAAGCACAAAGATTCCAGAGAACATTTCGAGAAGAGAGTTCATAAAAGACTTATAGACATAATAAATCCATCACCGAAGACCATAGATGAACTCATGAAGATAAACCTCCCGGCGGGCGTGGATGTAGAGATAAAGCTGTGACGGAGGTGGCTCCGAGATGAAGATGATAATCGGAAGGAAAATAGGTATGACACAGATATTCGATGAGGACGGAAGGGCTGTACCGGTCACCGTTATAAAGGCCGGACCATGTGTTGTTGTCCAAAAAAAGACACCAGAAGTCGATGGCTATGCCGCTATTCAGCTTGGGTTTGAAGAAATACCTGAAAGAAAAGCAAACAAGCCCATGCTTGGACACTTCAAAAAATACGGTGTAAAGCCCATGAGAATTCTCAGAGAGTTTCGTGTCGATAATCTGGACGAATTTGAAGTAGGAAAAACCATAGATGTTTCCATATTCGAGCCCGGAGATGTTATAGATGTGACCGGATGGAGCAAAGGAAGAGGATATTCTGGAGCTATGAGAAGATGGGGGTTCCAAGGAGGCCCCAAATCCCACGGCTCCAAATTTCACAGGATGCTCGGTTCTGTGGGACAACACACCGAACCTGCTAAGATTCTTAAAGGTAAAAAGATGGCTGGTCAATACGGAAATGAAAGAATCACGGTTAGAAACCTTAAAGTTGTTAAAGTTGATCCGGAAAACAATCTATTAGTGGTCAAAGGTGGAGTCCCTGGAGCGAGGGGCGGGCTCCTTTTAATAAGGAGTGCCAAGGCCCCGAAAATAAGGAAAGGGGAGGAATAATCCATGGCTACTCTTGAGCTTCTCAATGTCAAGGGTGAAAAAGTCGGAAGTATAGAACTCCGCGATGATGTCTTCAATATTGATCCGAACCTCGATGTCATGTGGAGATACGTCGACATGCAGCTCTCGAACAGAAGAGCTGGAACCGCTTCAACAAAGAGTAGAGGAGAGGTTTCTGGAGGAGGAAGGAAACCCTGGCCTCAGAAACACACCGGTAGAGCAAGACACGGTTCTATAAGGTCTCCAATATGGAGACACGGTGGAATAGCCCACGGACCAAAACCAAGAGATTGGAGCAAAAGGCTCAACAAAAAGATGAAGAAACTCGCACTCAAGAGTGCCCTTTCAGTTAAGTTAAGAGAGAACAAGATAGTTGTTCTGGATGACATATCCTTTGATTCTCCAAAGACGAAGAAAATGAGAGAAGTTCTAAATAACCTGAAACTTTCTGATGTAAAATCTCTCTTCGTTCTTCCTTGGAAAGAGGAGAAGTACCTCAATGTAAGGCTGTCTGGTAAGAACATTCCAGGAGTTAAAGTCCTAATAGCAGATAATCCGAACAACAAAAGAGATGAAAATGATGTTAAAATCGACGGATTGAATGTCTATGACATACTAAACCATGATGTATTGATCCTCACAAAAGATATGGTAAAGAAGATAGAGGAGGTGCTCGGAAGATGAATCGCGAAAAACTAACGAACTATGATATAATCATCCGTCCGCTACTTACCGAAAAATCCCATAGGATGATGGGAGAAGGCAAGTATGTTTTTGAAGTTAATCCAAACGCTAACAAAGGCCAGATAAAAGAGGCCATAGAGCATATTTTCAATGTTAAGGTTGAGAAGGTAAATGTGATAAATGTTAAACCAAAACCGAAGAGAAGAGGAATATTCGTAGGAAAATCCAGAAGATGGAAGAAAGCTATCGTGACTCTCAAAGAAGGCTATGTCATAAAAGAGCTCATGCCGGAGATATGAGGGGTGAAATGATATGGGCTTGAGAAGATTCAAACCAACTACACCTGGAAGAAGATTTATGGTAATACCTGATTTCTCAGAGATAACCAAGAAAGAGCCTGAGAAATCTCTTGTGGAGTCCTTAAGAAAAACCGGAGGTAGAAACCATCACGGTAGAATTACTATCCGCCACAGAGGTGGTGGACATAAGAGGAAATACAGGATAATTGATTTCAAGAGGGATAAGAGAGGCATTCCAGCCAAGGTAATAGCTATAGAGTACGATCCAAACAGAACTGCAAGAATTGCTCTTCTTCTTTACGCCGACGGTGAGAGAAGATATATACTCGCTCCAGAAGGACTCAAAGTCGGAGATACGGTAATGGCTGGTGAAGAAGCTGAGATAAGAGTTGGAAATGCTCTTCCACTTGAAAAAATTCCAGTCGGTACCATTGTCCACAATGTTGAGTTTAAGCCAGGAAAAGGCGGACAAATCGCGCGTTCTGCAGGGGCTTCCTGCCAGATATTAGCAAAAGAGGGTAAGTACGCTCTTCTCAGAATGCCATCTGGAGAGATAAGAAAAATCAATGTTAAGTGTTATGCAACAGTTGGAAATGTGGGAAGAGAAGAGCATAAGAACGAATCTCACGGTAAAGCTGGAAGAGTACGCTGGCTTGGTAGAAGGCCACATGTGCGTGGTGTAGTCATGAATCCAGTTGATCACCCACATGGTGGAGGAGAAGGAAGAGGTAAAGGCCATCATCCAACAAGTCCTTGGGGCTGGCCAACTAAAGGTTACAAAACTAGAAGAGGTAGAAGACCTTCTGACAAGTTCATAGTCAGGCGCAGGAACGAGGTCTGATGGAGGTGAAAAAGTGAGCAGGTCTAAGAAAAAAGGACCCTATGTGCACCCAAAACTCCTCAAGAAGATAAGAATGCTCAATGAAAAAGGCGAAAAAAAGATAGTTAAAACTTGGAGCAGAGCTTCGATGATAATACCTGAGATGGTAGGACACACAATAGCGGTCTACAACGGAATGAAGCATATACCGGTTTATATAACCGAATCTATGATCGGTCATAGGCTTGGTGAATTTGCCATGACCAGGAGATTCGGTGGACATGCCGATAAGAAGGCCAAGAAGCTCCAGATGAAATGAGGAGGGGTAGCAAATGTACAAAATTACAGTTCCAAGAAGAGAAGACGGTAAGAGAGTGAAGAGATCCGTATACCACAGGCAGAGAAAAGAAGAAGAGGCGAAGAAGCCCAAAATAGAGGCAAGAGCTGTTGCGAAGTACATAAGGATCTCTCCAAGAAAAGCGAGAAGTACGATAAATGCTATAAGAGGAAAGAATGTCAATGAGGCTTTCGCCATCTTGACATTCTCTCCCAAAAAAGCCGCAAGAATCATATACAAGGTTCTTCAAAGCGCAGTAGCTAACGCTGTTAATAACTTTGGTCTGGAAGAGGACAACCTCTATGTAGCAGAAGCTTATGTGAACGATGGCCCTCGCTTCAAGAGAATCTGGCCAAGAGGAAGGGGAAGGGCGGACATAATCCTGCACCGCTATTCTCACATAACGGTTGTTGTCAGGGACAGGGAGAAAGAAAAAGAGCTTTTGAAAGAGGAGAGGTGATAGAGTGGGCCAGAAAGTACATCCCCGTGGGTTCAGGCTTGGCGTGAGCGCAGATTGGCAGACGAAATGGTTCAATGAGAAAAAGTACGCTGAGTGGCTTTTGGAAGACGAGGAGATAAGAAAGATCATCAAAAGCAAATACTACAACGCAGGCGTGAGCGAGATCCGCGTTGAAAGACCTGATGAAAACCATGTCGTCGTAAATGTAAAGACTGCCAGGCCAGGCGTGATAATAGGAAGAAAAGCGTCTGAGATAACTAAGCTTAGAAATGAGCTCCAGAGTAGGTTCAATCGTCAATTTGTTATAAATGTTGAAGAGGTAAAAACGCCCGAAACAGATGCACAACTTGTTGCCGAGAACATAGCTATGAGAATTGAGAGAAGAGCTTCCTACAAAAGAGCTATGAAAAGAGCTATATCGGATGCAATGAAAGCTGGCGCCAAGGGAATAAAGATAATGGTTGCTGGTAGGTTGGGAGGAGCTGAGATAGCCAGACGTGAATGGTATCTCAAGGGAAGACTCCCCTTGCAGACTCTCAAGGCTATGATTGATTACGGAACCGCTACCGCCCAGACAAAATACGGAACCATCGGGATAAAGGTCTGGGTATACAAAGGGGATGTCGAGATCTGAAAGGGGGAAATAGATCATGTTGATGCCCAGAAGAGTTAAATATAGAAAACAACAAAGGGGAAGAATGAAAGGAAAGGCTAAAGGTGGAGCTCAGGTTGATTACGGAGAATGGGGATTAAAAGCCCTCGAACCAGCTTGGATAACGGCTCAGCAGATAGAAGCATGTAGGATAGCCATGATGAGGGCTATGAAGAGAAGAGGAAAGATTTGGATAAAGATATTTCCCGACAAACCTTACACCAAAAAACCCGCTGAATCCAGGATGGGTAAGGGTAAGGGAAATGTCGAAGGTTGGGTTGCCGTAGTCAAACCCGGTAAGGTCATGTTTGAAATTGCCGGTGTTGACGAGGAAGTCGCCAAAGAAGCCTTAAGGTATGCGGCTATGAAACTCCCAATAGCCACAAAAGTTGTTAGAAGATACCATCTCGGAGGTGAGATGGTATGAAAGCGATAGAACTCAGACAATACACAGACGAGGAACTTGAAAGGCTTCTCGAAGAAAAGAAAAAGCAGCTCATGGATTTGAGGTTTCAGCTATCTATGGGACAGCTCAACAACTATTCTCAAATAAAACAAACCAAAAAAGACATAGCAAGAATAAAGACCATCCTTCGTGAGAGAGAGCTCGGAATAAGGAGGTAATAGTATGTCTAGAAAAAGGGTTATAGGAGTGGTTGTGAGCGACAAAATGGATAAGACAATTGTTGTCAAAGTTGAAAGATTTGTGCAGCATCCGCGCTTTAAGAAATACATAAAGAGATCAAAAAAGTACTACGCTCATGATGAAAAAAACGAAGCAGGTATCGGGGATACCGTTGAAATAGAAGAGACAAGACCTCTGAGCAAACTCAAAAGATGGAAGCTCGTTAGAATTGTCAGAAGGTCAGCACTTGCAGAAACGCCAAAGGCTGCTTCCGAAGAGCCAGAAGAGGAAGGGGGTAGCTGATCATGATAAGACAGGAGTCGTATCTTAATGTCGCTGACAACTCAGGTGCCAAAAAACTGAGAGTGATAAGGGTTCTTGGTGGATCTCATAAGGTATTCGGAAGTGTAGGAGATATAGTAGTGTGTTCTGTCAGAGATGCTATCCCGAATTCCCCTGTGAAGAAGGGCGAAGTTGTCAAAGCCGTTGTAGTCCGGGTCAAAAAAGAAATCAGAAGAAAAGATGGAACTTACATAAGATTCGACGACAATGCCGCTGTTCTTATAGACAAGTTCAACGATCCGAGGGGTACGAGAATATTTGGGCCAGTGGCAAGGGAATTAAGAGAAAAAGGATTCATGAAAATAGTATCCCTTGCACCAGAAGTTCTTTGAGAGGTGATGAGCATGGCGGCGAAGATAAAGAGAGGAGACACGGTAGAGGTAATTTCCGGAAGAGATAAGGGTAAAAGAGGTAAGGTTCTTAGAGTTATACCCAAGGAAGGAAAAGTCATAGTTGAGGGAGTCAATGTATTGAAGAGACACCAGCGACCAAATCCGAGAATGAGAGAAGGCGGAATTGTAGAGAGAGAGGCTCCCATATATGCGAGTAAAGTTATGCTTGTCTGTCCAAGCTGCGGGCAGAGAACAAGGGTTGGTTTTAAGGTACTTGAGGACGGGAACAAGGTCCGCTACTGCAAAAAATGTGGAGAGATAATCGACAGGTGAAGGGGGAGTAGAGAATGAGGTACGAATACATCCCGCTAAAAGACAGATACAAGAGCGAAATAATCCCTCAGATGATGAAAGAGTTTGGCTACAAAAACCCCTTGCAGGTTCCAAAAATAGAGAAAATAGTCATAAATATGGGAATCGGAGAGGGAGCGAGAAATTCAAACTTGATTGATCAGCACGCCAGAGAGTTAGCACTGATAACTGGTCAAAAGCCTCTAGTTACCAGGGCTAAAAAGAGCGTGTCTAACTTCAAAATAAGAAAAGGGATGACCATAGGACTCAAGGTAACTTTGAGGGGAGCGAGGATGTACAACTTTTTGTACAAACTCGTTAACATAGTTTTGCCAAAGGTTAGAGACTTCAGGGGACTCAATCCAAATTCTTTTGACGGAAGAGGAAATTATTCCTTCGGACTTACTGAACAACTCGTTTTTCCGGAGATAAGTCCAGATGAAGCTAGAAGGGTTCAGGGAATGGACATAACCATAGTTACTACAGCGAAAACTGATGAAGAAGCCAAGAAACTCTTAGAACTCTTTGGAGTGCCTTTCAGGAGGTGATTTTGAGTGGCAAAAAAATCAATGATTGAAAGATGGAAGAAACCGAAGAAGTACAAGGTCAGAGAATACTCAAGGTGCAGAATTTGTGGAAGGCCGAGATCTGTTTACAGAGAATTCGGCATATGCAGGGTTTGTTTCAGAAAGCTAGCTCTTGAGGGAAAACTCCCGGGCGTTAGGAAGGCAAGCTGGTGAGGAGGGGATAGTAATGTGGAGCGATCCCATAGCAGACATGCTCACAAGGATCAGGAACGCTAATACAGTTTACAAGGAATATGTCGACATACCGGCATCCAAACTGAAGAGGTCTATCCTCGATATCCTCTTGAGAGAAGGTTTTATAAAAGATTACAAATACATAGAGGATGGAAAGCAAGGAATTCTTAGAGTTTACATGAAATACAAAGGTGACAGAAGAAATAGAAAAAGAGTTATAAACGGAATAGTAAGAGTTTCCCATGCAGGACGAAGAATATATGTCGGAAAAGATGAAATACCAAAAGTCAAAAACGGACTCGGTATAGCTATACTCACCACTTCCAAAGGTGTTATGACCGACAAGGAAGCCAGGAAACTCGGAGTCGGAGGAGAAGTAATAGCATACGTGTGGTGAGGAGGTGTATGTGATGTCGAGACTCGCGAAAAAACCTCTTAAGGTTCCCCAAGGGGTTGAGATAAAAGTCGAAGACGGAATGATAAAAGTAAAAGGTCCGAAAGGTGAACTCACCCAGGAACTTCTTCCGTATGTGAAGATAGAAATAAAAGACGATGAAGTTTGGGTTCACCCAAATGAGGAAATGATAAGGAGAAAAGCCGATTGGAGAAGAGCGAGGATGTTCCAAGGAACTTATTGGGCTCTCGTCAGAAACATGCTCATAGGAGTTACCGAAGGATACAAAAAAGAGCTTGAAATAGTTGGTATAGGGTACAGGGCACAGATGCAGGGAAATAAATTGGTTATGCAGCTAGGATACGCTCATCCGGTCGTGATGGATGTTCCGGAATACTTGAAGGTTGAAGTTCCCCAACCTAACAAAATAATAGTTTCCGGAATAGATAAGCAGGCAGTTGGACAATTCGCTGCAAATGTCAGAGCCTGGAGGCCACCGAATGTCTACAGCGGTAAGGGAATAAGATATGTCGGTGAAGTGGTCCGCCAGAAACAAGGTAAGAAGGCATAAAGGGGGTAATGCGAGATGATAAAAGGAATAAATAGAGCTGAGAAGAGAAAGAGAAGACATCTCAGAATAAGAAAAAAGGTTTTTGGAACCTCCGAAAGGCCCCGTCTTGCCGTTCACAGATCTAACAAACACATATACGCGCAGATAATAGACGATACAAAGGGACATACCTTAGTCTTCGCTTCCACACTCGACAAAGAGCTTAGAGATAAGCTCCAGAAAACTTGGAACAAAGAAGCAGCAAGAGAAGTTGGAAAGCTTATAGGTAAGAGAGCCGTGGAAAAGGGAATTAAAAAAGTCGTTTTTGATAGAGGCGGATACAAGTATCACGGTAGGATAAAGGAACTCGCTGATGGCGCCAGAGAAGCCGGACTCGAGTTCTGAGGAGGTGTGAAGAGTGGCTCAAATAGCTCAGGAGATAAAAGAGGAATATGGAGATTTCGAAGAAAAGGTAATTGAGATAAGAAGAACGACTAAAGTTACCAAGGGAGGAAAAAATCTCTCCTTCAGGGCTGTAGTTATCGTTGGAAATAGAAACGGCAAGGTTGGGCTCGGAATAGGAAAAGCAAGAGAAGTTCCAGACGCAATAAGGAAGGCCATAGTCAATGCAAAGAGAAATCTCATAGATGTCCCCGTTATCAACGGCACAATTCCACACGAGGTTATAGGAAGGCAGGATGCCTCGAAAGTTCTTCTTAAGCCTGCTGCCCCTGGTACCGGTGTTATAGCAGGCGGAACTGTCCGTGCCGTCGTAGAATTGGCTGGAATACACAACATACTCACCAAAGCTCTGGGATCCACGAACCCTCTAAACCTTGCACGAGCCACTATAAATGGATTGAACGAGCTCATGTCTCCAGAAGATGTTGCCAAGCTCAGGGATATATCTACTGAAGAAGTCATAAAGGGCGCTAAGAAAGGCAAGGAGGAGTGATGAAATATGGCGAAAAAGCTCAAAATAACACTTGTTAAGAGTCCAATAGGATATCCATACGATCAGAAAGATACCGTTAAGAGGCTCGGACTCAAAAGAATGCACCAGAGTGTTATCAAAGAAGATATTCCTCAGATAAGGGGAATGGTTCGCAAGGTCAGACACCTTGTGAGCGTTGAAGAGATCGAGGAGTAAAGGAGGGGGAAAAATGAGGCTTGAGGATCTGAGACCATCCCCAGGAGCACTAAAAGAGAAGAAAAGAAGAGGAAGAGGTCCCGGATCGGGACTTGGAAAAACCTCTGGAAGAGGACACAAGGGTCAAAAATCAAGGGGAAATAGCAAAGTCGAACCTTGGTTTGAAGGAGGACAGACTCCCCTCCAGAGAAGACTTCCAAAGAGAGGTTTTAAAAACTTCAACAAGAAAATATACGCTGTTGTAAATATAAAGACTCTTGAGGAGAAATTTGAAGATGGCGAAGAAGTGACACCAGAGGTTTTGCTAGAGAAGAGGATCATAAAGAAACTCTTGGATGGTGTGAAGATCCTTGGTGATGGAGAGATAACAAAACCGCTCGTCGTCAAAGCACACGCTTTTAGCAAGAGTGCCAAGGAGAAGATAGAGAAAGTGGGCGGCAAAGTCGAGGTGATATGATGTGGCAGGCGTTCAGAAACGCCTTCAAGATACCTGAGCTTCGAGACAGGATCATCTTCACCTTCTTGATGCTTGCAGTTTTCAGACTGGGTATATACATACCGATACCTGGGATAAATCTGCAAGCTTGGTCTGAACTATTCAAGGGCTTTGGTGGAGGTGTAGCAGGAGGAGTTGTCAATTTCTTCGATGTTTTCGTCGGGGGTGCCCTGAAAAGGTTCTCAGTTTTCACGCTCAGCGTTACACCTTACATAAATGCAGCCATAATCCTGCAGCTTTTGAGTGCCGTCATTCCCTCCTTGAAAGAGATGCTCAGAGAGGGAGAGGAGGGAAGGAAAAAGTTCGCATACTATACAAGAAATCTGACTATACTCCTTGCTTTCTTCCAGGCTTTCATAATAATATTCGCTCTCTCTGGAGATGCAAGACTCGTCGCACCTGGGATGAACAGGCTCACTTTTGTCACTCTTGGAACGCTTTCTCTCGTTGCAGGAACGATGTTCCTCCTTTGGATAGGAGAACTTATAACTGATAAGGGAATTGGAAACGGAGTATCCGTTCTCATATTTGCCGGAATCGTTGCGAGATACCCTTCGTATTTCGCCGAAGCTACTGTGAAGAATCTGAACTTCCTTGAGTGGATATTCTTCATAGGCATATGGTTCTTCACAATAGTTGCCATAGTTTATGTTCAGCAGGCTGAAAGAAGAATTCAAATTCAGTACGCACACAGAGTTGTCGGTAGGAGAGTCTATGGGGGAGCATCGACTTTCATACCAATAAAAGTCAATCATTCAGGAGTTATACCGATAATCTTTGCTGCAGCGATAGTTTCAATACCATCAGCTATCGCCAGAATGACAAATAATCAGGCCCTGTCAAGGATCTTTGGTAGTGGGAGCGCGCTATATGTTACAACATACGCTCTGCTTGTATTCTTCTTCACCTACTTCTATTCTGTCGTCATATTCGATCCGCATGATATGGCTGAGAACATAAAGAAATACGGCGGCTACATACCGGGTATAAGACCGGGTGCTCCAACTGAAAGGTATTTCCACAACGTTCTAAACAGAGTCACCTTCATAGGAGCAGTCTTTTTAGTCATGATCTCAATATTGCCATTCCTAGTTCAGTACATAATAAGAGGGCAGTACATATGGATAGGTGGTACATCGGCACTAATCGCGGTTGGAGTTGCTCTTGACATAGCTCAGCAGATGGAGGCACACCTGATGATGCACCACTATGAAGGATTTATAAAGAAAGGAAAGCTCAGGGGGAGGAGAGCATGATCGACCTTGTCTTTCTGGGACCTCCCGGAGCTGGTAAAGGAACCTATGCTAGAAAGCTTAAAGAGATCTTGGGAATACCTCACATATCCACAGGAGATATCTTCAGAGAAGCCGTTGCGGCTGGGACAGAGCTGGGAAGAAAAGTTAAGCACATACTGGAAAGTGGAGAGCTCGTTCCCGATGAAATAGTCAACGAGGTTGTCAGAGAAAGGCTCTCCGAACCTGACTGTGAAAAAGGCTTTATACTGGATGGATATCCGAGAACAGTAGCACAAGCAGAAGCTCTAGATGAGATGCTTAAAGAAATGGGAAGAAGTCTGATGTGGGCGATACTCTTTGATGTTCCAGAAGATGTAGTAGTCCAAAGGATAAGCAACAGAAGAGTGTGTCCAAAATGTGGAAGAATATACAATCTGATAACGAATCCCCCAAAAGAGGATAACTTGTGTGATGAGTGTAAAGTTCCCTTGATTCAAAGAGAAGACGACAAAGAGGAAGTCGTTAGAAGGAGATACAGAGTCTACATGGAAAACACACTCCCAGTCGTTGAGTACTATGAGAAGAAGGAAAAACTTCAGAAAATCGACGGAACAGCAGGACTCGATACAGTTATCGAGGAGGTTCTAAAGCTTGTCAATAAGGATTAAATCACCTCAAGAGATAGAGAAAATGAGGATTGCTGGAAAAGCTGTGGCAACTGCTTTGAAAGAAGCGAAAAAGGTAGTTGTCGAAGGGGCAACTGCAAGAGATGTAGAAGATATCGTTCTCAGAATTTATAGAGAATTTAAAGTTCGTCCGGGATTCAAGGGCTATGGTGGTTATCCATACGCAACGTGCGTTTCCGTGAATGAGGAAGTCATACACGGTTTTCCGAAAAAGGGGAAGGTCTTTAAAAAAGGAGATATCGTGTCTATAGATACCGGAGCAATATACCAGGGTTATTATGGAGACGCGGCTGTAACTTATGCCGTGGGAGAAGTTGATGATCTATCAAAAAAGCTCATGGAAGTTACCTACAAAGCGCTAAAAAAGGCTCTTGAATTGGTCAGGGAAGGAGTTAGAATAGGGGACATCGGATATACGATCCAGAGTTATGTTGAGGAGAACGGCTTCAGCGTTGTTAGAGAATATGTTGGACACGGAATAGGTAGTAATCTTCATGAAGATCCCCAGGTTCCCAACTATGGTAAAAAGGGAACAGGGATTGTTTTGAAGTCTGGAATGACGATAGCTATTGAGCCAATGGTAACAGCCGGAAGCCACGAAGTCAGAGTTCTAAAAGATGGATGGACTGTGGTAACCGTCGATGGTAGCAGAGCAGCTCATTATGAGCACTCAATAGTTGTTTTGAAAGATGGGGTTGAGATACTTACCCCGTGGGAGTGAGAAGATGGGAAAAGATGATGTCATAAAGGCAGAGGGAATGATTATAGAGGCTCTTCCGAACGCGATGTTTAGAGTAGAACTGGATAATGGGCATACGATACTAGCCCATATTTCTGGGAGGATGAGAAGAAATTTCATCAGACTCGTCCCCGGAGATAGGGTTATAGTTGAGCTTTCCATATACGATCTCACTAGGGGAAGGATAGTTTACAGGAAAAAACCCGGAAAAAAATGATTGGGAGGAGGATTGACCGTGAAAGTCAGAGCGTCCGTTAAAAAGAGATGTGAGCATTGCAAGATAGTGAGGAGAAAGGGAAGAGTTTATGTTATATGCAAGGTCAACCCGAAGCACAATCAGAGACAGGGTTGAGAGGAGGTAAGAGAGGATGGCTCGTATCGTTGGTGTTGAGATACCCAACAACAAGAAGGTATGGGTTGGACTGACCTATATATATGGAATAGGAAGAACGAGGTCTTTTGAGATAATCGAGGGAACTGGAATAAATCCTGATAAAAGGGTTAAGGATCTCACAGAAGAAGAGATCGGTAAGATAAACAAATTCATACAGGAGCACTACAAAGTTGAGGGAGAACTCAGGACAGAAGTTCAAAGAAATATAAAGAGATTAATTGATATAGGTTGTTACCGCGGCGTAAGGCACAAGTTGGGGCTTCCCGTACGTGGCCAAAAGACCAGATCCAATGCCAGGACAAGGAAAGGTCCGAGGCCAAAGAGAATCAAGACCAAGAAGAAAAAGAGCGAAGCCTGAGGAGGGGTAAATCGTGCCAAAAAAGAGAAGAAGATCAGAAAGGCGAAAGAAAAAGAAGATATCGGTTAATCGCGGAATAGTGCACATAAAATCGACATTCAACAACACCATAGTTACGCTGACCGATATGGATGGCAATACTCTTACATGGGCGAGTGGAGGAACAGTGGGTTTTGAAGGAACAAGGAAAGGAACACCATACGCTGCACAGCTCGCGGCTGACAGAATAGCGAAAGAAGCTATGAAGATGGGAGTCAAGAAAGTTGACATATGGGTCAAAGGACCCGGTCCAGGAAGAGAAGCCGCGATAAGAACCATTCAAGCCGCTGGACTCGAAATAGGCCAGATAAAAGATGTCACACCCATACCATTCAACGGAGTCAGACCGAAAAAGAGAAGGAGAGTCTAAGGAGGGAAGACAATGGGGAGATACACGGGTCCTGTTTGCAAGCTCTGCAGAAGGGAAGGAATGAAGCTTTATCTCAAGGGAGAGAAATGTTACTCTGACAAATGTCCTTACGATAGAAGGCCGTATCCTCCGGGGCAGCACGGCAGGAGGAGAGCCAAACTCACGCAGTACGCCAAGCAGCTCAGAGCCAAGCAAGCTATGAAAAGAATGTACGGAGTTATGGAAAGGCAGTTCAGAAGGTATTTCGAGAGAGCCCAGAAAATGAGAGGAGATACCAGGGAAAACTTGGTCAAACTCGTTGAGTCAAGACTTGACAATGTAGTTTACAGACTGGGATTTGCTATGAGCAGAAATCAAGCAAGGCAACTCGTCAGTCACGGACATTTTCTAGTTAATGGAAAGAAAGTTGACATCCCCTCTTATCTCCTCAGACCAGGTGATGTCGTCGAAGTCAGAGAGAAATCGAGATCACTTGAGCCTATTAAAAATGCTATAGAATTCAACAGCGGAAGGGATATAATGCCCTGGCTTGAGACCGATTATGACAATTTCAAGGGAACTTATCTGAGATATCCAAGCCTAGCTGAAGTCAGAGACTTGCCAGTGAATGTTCAGGATATAATCGAGTTCTACTCGAGGTGATAGTATGAATCAGTTTGTTATGCCAAAAAAGATGAGACTAGAAGAAACTCAAGAAGGTCCGGATTTCTACTATGCCAAGTTCGTGCTTTCTCCTCTGGAGAAAGGTTATGCAATAACGATAGGCAACGCTTTGAGAAGAGTGCTACTTTCCTCCATACCATCACTTGCTATTACTTCAATGAAGTTCATAAAGCCTGAGAAGTACCACGAATACGATACGATAGACGGAGTCAAGGAAGATATACTTGAGATAATACTAAACTTAAAAGAAGTGCAGTTTAAGACAATGATTCCAATCGATGGACAGGTAAAAATGGTTGTCGAGAAAAAAGGTCCAGGTCTTTTGAAAGCCTCTGACATAAGAACACCAGCCGGCATAGAAGTTGCCAATCCGGATCATGTAATAGCACATCTCAACGAAGATGCTGATTTGATGTTCGAAGTTTATGCCGAGGTTGGAAAAGGATACGATCCTGCATCCGAAAGAAGTGAAAAACCAGAAATAGGTTGGATATTGATAGATGGAGTTTTTTCTCCTGTGCTAAAGGTGAATTTCTATCAGGAAAATGTCAGGGTTGGAAAGAGGACAGATTACGATAAACTCACCTTGGAGATATGGACAAAGAAATCGATTAGACCAGAAGAAGCTCTTAGAAAAGCTGTAGACATAATACTGGACCATTTCAATTTGATTGCTCAGAATCTTCCAGAAGTTGGAGTACTTGATATAGAAAAAAGAGAGGTAGAAGAGCATGGTGATATAGAAGATGAAAAAGAATTTGAAGATGAGATCCTAGAGATAAAAATAGAAGATCTTGGGGTCTCCAAAAAGATAATCAATGCTCTTAAGAGGGAAAAAATAGAGACGGTAGGAGATCTCATGAAGAGGAGCGAAGAAGAGCTTCTAAAGATAAAACACTTCGGGCCCAAATCTCTGGAAGATTTGAAAAAGATTCTCAAAGAAAAGCTAGGAATAGATCTTGGAAAGGGAGGGAACTCTGATGAGGCACAGAGTGAAGAGACACAGGATTAACAGACCTAAGGATCATAGAATTGCCCTCCTTAGGAATCAGGCAAGAGAGCTTATAGAACACGGGTCAATAATGACAACGGTTTCAAAAGCAAAGGCTCTGAAAGTCTTTTTTGACAAACTTATGAGCAAAGCTGTTAAAGCTGCTTCTACAGATGACAAGATAAGGAGCATGAACCTCAGAAGGCAGATAAACAGACACCTTGGTGACAGAAGATTGACCAACAAGTTCGTTGACGAAATAGCTTCTAAACATGTAGATAGAAAAGGTGGATATGTAAGGATAATAAGAGTTGGCTACAGAAGAGGAGACGGTGCAGAGATGGCGCTCGTTCAGCTTGTAGAAGCAGAGGAATAATCGAATTCGCCCGGCTATTCCGGCCCCGGATAGGGGCCGTTTTCTTTAAAAGGGGAGGAGTGGGTGTGAAGCACATTTTGGGAAATACATATGTTCTTGAGGGCTCGACGAATACTGGGATTTACATAGAAAATGACAAGGTGTATCTGATAGACGCCGGGGGATCGAGAAAGATCCTTAGAGAGGCTGTGGAGAGTTTTTACGGAAAGGAAATAACTCTTCTGATAACCCACCATCATTCAGATCACATAAAGAATGCCGCATATCTTCAAAAGACAACTGGTTGTGAAGTCCTAGCACCAATAGGAGAACTATCCATGGTGGCAAAACCGATTTTGGAATCTTACATATTATTCGGTGCGAACCCGCCAAAGAGTTTGAGAGGAGACTTTTTCGTATCAAAACCAGTAAATGCAAAACCCCTAAGAGAAAACATTCCTTTGAAAGTAATCGATCTTCCAGGGCATACACCTTTTCATGTGGGCTATATTACTCCAGATGGCGTTCTCTTTTCAGGTGACTTGTTCTTTGCCAGAGAGATACTCAAAAAGTATTCTTATCCGTATCACACATCTATTTCTCTTTTGAGAGAGACACTGAAAAAATTCGAAAAGATGAGCTATGAGATTGTCGTCCCAGCTCATGGAAAAGAAACTAAAGACCCTTCACAGGACATATCGTTTATGATTGAGGCGATTGAGAAATTTGAAAGAGAAGTGCTTGATATTTTAAACAAGCCAATGGTTCTTGAAGAAATAGCAATTGAAATCTCCAGGAAATTCGATCTCAAATTTCCAAAAGGTTTTTGGTATCTCTTCAGATCTTTCGTAGCAGCTACCCTTGAGGATCTCGAAAGGTCCGGAGAGATTTACGAAAATTCAGGTATTTGGAGAGTGAAAGAATGAGAAAGAAAGGAATTGTCATTGGATTTCACTCTGCGATGGCCCTTGTTGAGGATCTTGAGACTTCTGAGGTGATCCTTTGCAAACTTCGTGGAAAGCTTAAAAAGCAGGGTCTGAAGATTTTCGTAGGGGATAAAGTTGAATATTCGAGCGACGGAGCTGGTGGAGGAGTGATAGAAAACATCCTGCCAAGAGAGACTTTCCTCCCCAAACCCAGAATAGCAAATGTGGATCAAGTAATCCTAGTGACCACCGTGAAAGATCCAGAAGTTCCACTCTATGTTTTTGACAAGTTTCTGGTTCTTACAGAAAGATCTAAACTTCCAACAATAATTGTATTCAACAAAGTTGACCTTTTGGGTGAAGAAGATTTAAAGAAGCTAGAAAAGCTAGAATCTTATTATGGAAGATATTACAAAACTCTGAGAACGAGCGTCGTTAACAAAACAGGGATTGATAAGCTGAAGGAACTTTTCAAGGGAAAAATAAGCGCAGTGGCAGGAATGTCTGGCGTTGGAAAGAGCTCTCTACTGAATGCCATAAATCCTGGGTTGAAGCTCAAAGTTGGAAACATATCGGAAAAACTCAAAAGAGGAAGACATACGACAACATCGGCTAGGCTTTTGAAGTTTGATTTTGGGGGATATGTCGCTGACACACCTGGATTCGCAAATTTAGATATATCGGATATAAAGTACGACGAGCTAAAAGAGTTCTTTGTGGACTTCAGAGAGTACGACGGCATGTGTGCGTTTGCAGATTGCCTTCACATATCAGAACCTGGATGTTACATAAGGAGATTAGCAGCCCAAGGAGAGATAGCACCTCACAGGTATGATAATTACCTCAAAATGCTGGATGAGATTAGCCGTAAAGCTCCCTAGCGCTCGTAACCTCTTTGAAACCATCTGGAGTGTTCAAGATGAGTTTATCTGGTAGGATCTTGTATATCTTTGATTCTTTTCCCTGAAATACTATCTTCATTCCTTCTTTAAGATCTAAGGCTTTTTTCCAGAGCCTTGTCAAAGCTCCTTTCGTCAATTTGTATTTCTCCCAATTCGATCTCATTCTCCTCAATATCAGCATGAGAAGATCATCCACTGGATACTCTTTTCCCTTTATCTCTTTAATAGATGTGGCAATGCTCTTTAACTCGTCTGGTATTTCGTTGTTTACATTAAGCCCAACACCCACAACTATTACAACCGGCAGTTCACCATCAAATATCCCTTCCGTTAATATCCCGGCAAGTTTTTTCCTCTTATAGTAAACATCATTCGGCCACTTCAAATGTGCTGGTATTCTGAGATCTTTGAGAACCTGAAGTAGTGATACCGAAGCAAGTTTCGTGTAGAAATTCAGATCTTTTATGTTCTTGGGTTTAAATACTATGCTGAACCACAAACCACCTCTTGGAGAGTGCCAAGCTCTGTTTTCCCTCCCCCTTCCTGCGGTTTGCTCTAAAGCCACTATGACATCCCCATCGTGTAGCATGAAGTGGTTTTTCAAAGCGTAGGCATTTGTCGATTCGAGGGTTTCAAATCTGTAAATCCTTTCACCTATCAAATCTCAAGCACCTCGTATTCCCCAGTCTCTGGATTTAGAAAAACAACGGTTGATTTTCCCGTCAAACACCCGCAGGCTTCCCCGGGATTGATCACCAATGTCTTTCCTTCCTTCCTTATATCTAACTCATGTGTGTGTCCGTAGAAAACATAGTCGTACATCTGTGATTTGACTATTGCATCTAAGAGAAACGGCTCATGCATAAATGCAACCATTTTTCCATCAACTTTTTCCTCTCTTGGACCTTTCTTGATCGCATCCCCAGCTTTTTCTCTCATGAAAAGCCACTCTCCATCGTTGTTTCCAAACACGCCGTAAAGCTTGAAATCTTTGAAATGAGGGATCACAAAAGGCGCTATGATATCACCACAGTGAAATATCACATTTACATTTCTTTTTTTAGCCTCTTCGACTGCTTTTTTCACTTTATCTATGTTATCATGGGTATCACTTATCACCATCCAGATGGTTATCACCTCCATATTCAGGAACAAGCTTTTTCGCCAGAGAGAGAGCTCTCTTCCAATCTCCAGATTTCACAGCTCTTTCTATTTCCTCAATGATCTCTCTTGCGCTTTTATACGATTTTTTCGAAACCACTCTCATGACTTTCTGATGAGGAGTGTTTTCAAAGGTCTCGTGCGGATAGAACAGTTCCTCGTACAATTTCTCCCCAGGTCTCATTCCGGTATAGACTATCTTTATATCCTGATCCGGAACAAATCCAGAGAGAGTTATTAAGGTTCTGGCTAGCTTGTCTATGGATATCTGCTCTCCCATATCCAAAACAAAGAGATCCTTCCCTTTGGTATAAGCTCCAGCTTGAAGAACGAGAGAGACCGCCTCTGGAATGGACATGAAAAATCTCTTCATCCTCGGATCGGTTACCGTCACAGGACCACCTTTCATTATCTGCTCTCTGAACTTGGGTATAACGCTCCCTCTACTTCCGAGCACATTCCCGAATCTTACAACTGCGAATTTCGTATCGCATTCTATACCGTAAAGTATGTAGAGCTCAGCGAGTCTTTTGCTCAGTCCCATTATAGATGTTGGATTTACAGCCTTGTCGGTCGATATGAATATCATTCTCTCAACACCGTACTCGCAACACAAATTCGCTATGAGTTTCGTACCCACCACATTCACTCTGAAAGCCTCATACGGATTCTCCTCCATAAGGTGTACATGTTTGTGAGCCGCGGCGTGAAAGACTATCTGCGGTCTGAATTTCTCAAAGATCTGCCTCATCCACTTCTCATCAGAAACATCTCCTATCACCCTATATTTCTTTATATTTGGAAAATCTCTTGTGAGCTCTTCGTCAATCTTGTATATGCTATTTTCACCTCTTCCAAGGAGAATCAAGCTTTCTGGCTCAAGCCGCGCTATCTGTCTGACGAGTTCCGATCCAATGCTCCCACCGGCTCCAGTGACCATTACTCTCTTCCCCTTTATATATTTGCCTATTTCTTCAAGATCAACCTTTACCTGCTCTCTTCCAAGGAGATCTTCTATCGATATATCCCTGAGCTCTCCTAGCTTTGCCTTTTTATCTGTGAGCTCGTATATACCCGGAAGCGTCCTAACCCTAACAGATCTAAGATCTATCGAATCGATAATCTTTTTCATCTCTTCCGAGCTTGCTGATGGTATGGCTATTATTACCTCGTCCGCTCCATACTTTCTGACGATATCCATGACATCTCTTATAGGTCCATAAACAGGGACTCCCCTTATCTTTCTCCCAATCTTTCTAGGTGAATCGTCAACAAAAGCCACCACTGTTCCAAGATCAGGCCTTCTTTCAAACTCTTCAAGAAGTGCGCTTCCGGCATCTCCAGCTCCTATTATGACGACTTTCTTTCCGTCTTTCTTCTCAATCGAGTAGTGTGAGATCCACTGCCAGAAGAGTCTGCTCATAACTATGAGAGAGAAGCTCCCAAGAAATGTGAGAAATCCAACAGATCTTGGAAGGACTATACCATACTGAGTTGTCAATAGAAGCTGAAATGCAGCCAGATTCACGATATACGCAAGGAGAGATCCCCGAAAAAGGAGCATCATATCTTTTGGTGATGCATAAGCCCAGATTACTCTATAGTTTCCATTGATTATGTATGTAATAGACGCAACAGTGGTATAGATGGGAACCGAAAGGAAGTACTCTGACATTTCAGAAAAATTGAACCCAAATCTTATAAAGAGCGCAAAAATTCCCGCCAGGAAGGTTAGAGCCGAGTCTATGAGAAATAGATAGAATTTTCTCACCAGCGGGTCACCATCCTGATTCGCTCTTCTGGAATTATTCCGTATTTCTTCAAAATCTCTCGAAAGTCTTTCTTTATGTATATCCTGACTATCTGTATCAAGTTGCTGGTCATAAGCTTGTACGCGGGATATCTTTTAACATATTCCTCAAATCCCATGACATCTGATCCGTCAAACACAAGAACCCTGCTTTGGACAAACTCGTCTGGATGAACAAGTGTGAGTTGATATGGAGTATCTATGACGAAAAGTTCGTCGAAATTCTCCAAAATGTAATTCAAATCCTTCAGGTCATCCTCGTCAGAGACCTCATTTTTCACCACTTCGCTTAATTTCTCTTTCATCTTTTCGAGAGCCTCTCTAGCTATAGACTTCCCAACTAAAGCTGGATCTATCCCCTCTATGGGAAAAGGCATCTCCATAACAACTTTCCAAAGGTCTCTTCTAAGAAGCCTTTGAAGAGTCTCGTGAGCCTTTTTCAAGTTCTCATCTTCTGAACCGTTTCTGTGAAGATATTTTATCTCTTCGAATATCGTCATGTCGTTAAGCTCTATAAACTCTTCCAGATCCGATACCCTCTCTAAAAGATTTAAAGGTGCAAAAGACAGCCTCAGAATCTCCTGTATCATCAAATCTGCCGCTCTTGATGTCTTGTGAAAATACACATTTTTGTACATCATGAACCTACCAAAAAGAGCGGTATATATATCGTCCATCGCCTTGTTCCGGTAGCAAAGGAGCTCTTTTCCATCTTTTTTGACTATCAGAGAATTTCTGATAATTCTATCTGGAGCGCCCGTTCCGAATGTTCTCGTTCCGCTGCTGTACGAATCCCTCAGTATAAAGTCTATTCTGTCAGCTCCGAGTGGCCCCTGAACTATGTTGAACTCAACTGTTCCTTTATCTTCACCTTTAAAAACTTCGACCACCTTTTCAAACAGCTTTTTCAAACCCTCTTCGATGTTTTTGAAATCTCCCACAGTGATTCTAAGATCCTCCAAGACTTCGTCCTTTTCATCCTCTCTCAAATTGTCAAACGCCATTTTCACATGCCTTGGCATCAAATCAAGGAGAATCTTTTCTCTGTATTCATCATGGCCTCCCTTTATTCCGGCGAGCGGGTAGACAACATCATCAAACTGATGGCTAAACGGACCATGTCCTATGTCATGAAGAAGCCCAGCGAGTCTTAAGATCCTCTTTTTCGAGAGATCTCCTTGAAACAGGTGATCTGAGTACATACCACTCACATGCATTACTCCAAGAGAGTGTGCAAATCTTGTGTGACTCGCACCCGGATAGACCATCACGGCTCCCGTGAGCTGAGAGAGAAATCTAAGCCTCTGAACAGGTTTTGTATCTATTATCACCCTCTCAAGTGGTGACATGAAAATCTCTGAATATATCGGATCTCTTGAAACTTTGTACTTCATCATTTCACCGCCTCTTCAACCCTCCAGGAAAGAGAAAGAACTTCAACATCTCTGAACCTTCCTCCCATTATTTGCATACCAACGGGAAGACCGTTAGACTCTCCAAATGGAACATTTATAGCTGGTATTCCGGAAAGATTTGCCGGTATGGTGTAAAAGTCCATCAAGTACAAACTGAGCGGATCTGTCTTTTCGCCTATTTTAGGTGCTGTTATTGGGGAAGTTGGAGATATTATGAATTCATTTTCTTTAAGAGCTTCGTATATCTCTTCAGAGATCTTTCTTCTAACGCGTTGTGCCTTGTCAAAATACGCATCGTAGTAAGCTGCACTTAGGGTAAATGTTCCCAGAAGGATTCTCCTTTTGACTTCCTCTCCAAACCCGGCATTTCTCGTTTTTAGATAGAGCTCTTTGAGATTCTCACCTGAGACTCTTAAGCCATACCTTATCCCATCAAATCTCGCTAAGTTCGAACTCACCTCAGCCGGAGCTATTATGTAATAAGTCGCTATCGAATATTTTATGCTTGGAAGAGATATCTCTCGTATCTTTAACCCGAGATCTTCCAAAGTTTTCACGAATTCCTCAAATTTTTTTGAAACATCCTCATCAAGTCCTTCGTATTCCATCATCTCTTTGACTATAGCAACGCTTTTTCCGGAAAGATCGATCTCCTTGAATCTCTTGAAATCCAGCTTTACATCAGCAGTTGTCGAATCCATTTCATCCTTCCCACTGATAATATCCATAACCGCGGCTATATCTTCCGTGCTGTTGGCGAAAGGCCCTATCTGATCAAGGGATGATGCATAGGCAACGAGTCCGTATCTCGAAACAAGACCATAGGTCGGCTTAAAACCAAAAACTCCGGTCAAAGCAGCTGGTTGCCTTATCGATCCACCTGTATCACTCCCAAGAGCTACAGGAACCATACCAGATGCAACTGCAGCCGCCGATCCTCCACTGCTTCCACCGGGAACTCTCTCTAAATCCTTTGGGTTCCTTGTTGGGAAGAAAGCGCTGTTTTCCGTGGTCGATCCCATCGCGAACTCATCCATGTTCGTCTTTCCCACTATCACAAATCCGGCTTTTTTAAGCTTCTTTACAACCGTAGCATCATAAGGTGGAACGAAATTCTCCAGTATCTTTGAACCGCAGGTAGTTCTTACACCCTCCGTCGTTATGTTGTCCTTAACCGCTATGGGCACACCAGAATACGGGCCATTTGGCACTTCTGGATCTTCTATGATTGTGAGAAACGCATTTATCTTCTTATCCAATTCTTTTATATTCCTCACAACTTCGTCTATCTTATCCTTGTCTGCTCCAACGAAATCGGATATCTTCAACGAATTCACCTCCCAATCTTTTTCAAGAACCTTTCAGCATCATCCACATATTCGCTCTTTGGAAATTCTTTTATGAAGCTCTCAAAGAGTCTCTTTGCGTCTTTGTAATCTCCCATGAGGTAATAAGAGAGAGCCATGTAATAGTAACAATCGTCGTGAAAATAAACATGAGGGAACTTTTCGTTTATTATCTTTAGGGATTTTCTGAAAAGATCAACAGCCGTCTTGAAATCTTCTCTCAAGTACATTATGTAACCAGCGAGCCAATATATTTTGGCAGCATCGAGATCCGTCGACGGTTTGTAAACTCTCTCTCCCGGAAGCACCGGAGGTGCGAAATAACCGTTCATCCTTTTCTTTAAATCTTTTATCTCGTTTTCGATACTTGAGAGCTTTTCAACGAGCGGCTTGATATCTACCGAAGAGCTGATTTTTTGACCCTGTTGATTTTGTGTTTGAACGATTTTTAGCGCTTTGAGCTTTTCATCCAAAACCTTTGAGATTACTTTTTCTATATCACTCAAACTTATCTGCGGAGCTTTGAGGGTCTCGATGGATTTCTCCAACTTTTTATAGCTCTCATCAATCTTGTTCTCAACAGGTTTGAGATCAACTTGAGTTTTGATTATCTGCGGTTTATTTACATTGGCAAACTTCTCTTCTATAAATGCTTTTGATGGTATCGAAAAAAGAGCCATCAAAGATACGGCGAGTATCACCGCAGATATTATGACTATTGTGTATTCAAATGCTCCGAAAGTGCTCTCTCTCTTCTTGAGCGGCTTTCTGCTTATCAAAGATGGATGTGTTGAATCCAAAGCCTCAAGGAGTTCCTCAAGAGACTGAACCCTCGCTCTATCTCCCCGCCTTCTCGCTATTTCTAATTTCAGAGCCACAGCCTCCACAAGTTCTGGATAGTCTTTCGTTATCCCTTCAAGAAGAGCGAAAGCTCCTTCGTAGTTCTTCTTCTCCATCTCAGCTACCGCATCTCTGAAATCTGCTTTGTAATCTTTCTTGAGTCTCGCTTTTATCTGCTCCGCTCTTGATTCGTAGATCTTCTTGAGGTCCTCTGGCATCTTTTCAAACGCTTTAAGGGCTTCTTCGAAATTCCCAGAAGCCTCCTCAAGCTCGAAAATGAGCTGTGGATATTCGTCCTGGAACACGCTCAAAAGAGCTCTTGCTCTGCTGAGTTTTCCTTCTTTTATGAGTGATCTCACCACATTCTCTATGACATCCATCTTCTCACCCCCGCTTAATTCTACCACTCAAAAGCGGATCTTTCTTCTGTTTTCAAGTGCTA
>WGAO01000023.1 GCA_015489065.1 Thermotogaceae bacterium
TGAACGATCTTAAAGAGAGCATACGAAATATCGCAGAGCTTTACAAAGATAGCGGCTATGTCCTTATAGAATCCTACCCAGAGATCGGGCAGGGAACGCTTACAATCCACATAAAAGAATACGCTCTTTGGGATATCAAATTCAAAGGGTTAGATAAAATAGATGAAAATTCTCTTAAAAAAGAGCTCAGCTTGAAGCTTTACAAAGACTATCAAAGCGCTCCATTTTGGATGAAGTGGTTTTTAAACGAAAAGGATTACTATCCAAAGCTATCAAATATCCAGATGGCGCTCAAAGCTTTGCAGGATAAGGTCTATTTTGAGAGCGTCAATTTAAAGATAGAGAAAGTCAAAGTGAAAGATGTAAAGGCAAACCTTGTAGATCTCGTCTTTGATCTTAAGATTAGAAAACTCTTTGATGGAAAGAAAAAGCTCTCTTTAAGGGTAGAAGGAGCTTCTCTTTTAAAAGAGAGCGAGATAAGAAAAGCTCTCAAGTGGAGCGGAAAATTAGAGCTTGACAGCACCGGAGTTTTGATGAGAGCTCAGAAGCTTCTTGATCTTTACAAAGATAAGGGCTATATGCTCACGTGGATTGATGTTGCGGTCAAAGATAGCGTTGCTATATTCAAATTGTACGAGAAAAGGATCGGATCGATAGAGTACGAGTTTGAAAAAAATGGAGAGAGCTGCATAGTAAAGAACGAGAAAGATTCATGCCCTTTTAGCCATACGAGATTGATCCTTGTAAAAGATCTTATCTCTTTCAAAAAAGGAGATCCCTTGAAAAAGAGCTCTCTTGTCTCAAGCTATGCCGCGCTTTCAAGATCGAGATATTTTGACAAGGTCGATATCCTCCCGCTTGGGGAGAGGGAATCTACGAGCGTTACGATTCGCGTAAAGCTCACAGAAAAAGAGAAAAAGTTCCAGTTCATGGGAGGAGCTGGCTGGGGACCGCCTGGTGATGACAAACCTTGGTGGGAAGGTGTTATGGGGCAGCTTCAGCTCTCGACGATAAACCCAATTGGGCATGGTCAGAATATCTCGCTCTCATTAAATCTTGGGCTTGATAAAAAAGTCGTCCAGATAGGATATTCTGTTCCAAGACCTCTTGATGCTCCTCTCACTTTGGGAAGCGGCTTTGGATATACCTATACATCAGACGCAACTTCTGCAACTTCTAACATCTATGTAAAAGGCTCCATACAGACGCTCCCGATCTTTGACAATGTCTTTGGGATATCTTCTAAGTACTCATATGATTTTCAAAGCGAAGATCAAAGCCTTGAGCTAAGTCTTTCGCATGACTATGACACAAGAAACGCTCCTTTCCTTCCAACTTCTGGCTTTAGAAGCAAAGAGATTTTCACCGTGGATGGGATTTTAAAGAATGATCAGTCGTACACTCTCATGCAATCTGGCGAGGTTCATTTTCCGCTTTTCTGGAAGTTTCACGCAGCGCTCAAGGAATTTTACGGAAAAGTTCTAAAGGGTGATGGAAAGATCACGCCAGCTCCAAGGGATTCTGTCAGAGGGCAGAATTTGTCTGGAGCTGAGGTCATCAGGGGAGCTGCTGAAGTTCGCTACAGAGTTTATGACAGGGAGATGCCGGTTGATCTGGTTCTCTTTTACGATGCTGGAAAAGCAAATAGCTTTGTCTGGAGCTCTGGAGCTGGAATTGGAATAGCGGCGCCGATATTTGGCGAGATAGAGTTTGGATACGCTTACAAATACCCGCAGGATTCTTTCGATCTTTACTTTGTATTTGGGATGGATCTGCCGTGGACTTCGTTTTGAAGATAGGTGATAAGTTCATAAAGCTTGACGGAAAATATCTTATAAAGGAGAAGATCGAGTACAATCCATTCTCCTTTGGGAGCGTTGCTGGGTTTTATCTTCGCGGTGATAGAATTTTGCCCGTTATCGATCTTCAAAAAGCGCTGAATTTAAAGAGAAGATCAAAAAGGGTTTTTTTGGTATCGGACGATTGCGTTTTTCTGATTGAGTATGATTCGCTCTCAAAAAGTCCAGAGGGTGAGGAGATAGATCTTGATTCGATTTTTAGGGAGGTAGAAAAGAAGCTCAATGGAAGGGCTTGAAGATATCGTTGAGCTTTTCAAGCAGGAGGTATCAGAGAGGCTCTCAAGGGTTGAGGAGGAGCTCGTTAAAAACTCTGGAAAAGATATAGAGCTCATATACAGGGAGTTTCACACGATAAAGGGAACTTCTCAGATGCTTGGATTTGAGAACTACGCGAAAGCTGCGCACATGGTAGAGGATGTCGTAAAGCCCCTCTGGAAAGCCAATGCATCGCTCCCATCTGAATTCATTCCGCGCCTTTTGAGCGTGATAGATATCTTGAGAAAAAGGGCAGGGGAGGATCTGTCAGATGATGACATCAAGAAGATAGATTCGGTGCTGAAAGGAGAAGATATAGAGGAGTCAGAAGAAGTTAGCCTTGAGATAGTCAGCGAGATAGATAAGGAGCTTCTTGAGAGAGTAGTCGATGAGTCTGAAAGGATTTTATTTACGATTTACAGGAAATATCGAAGCGATGAAGAGCTCTTAAGAAGAGCAGGGTTTCTCTCTGATAGTCTGAGGGAGCTTTACTGGCAGCTTGAGACGGTCTCTTTGCAGGATGTAATAAAAGGCTTTGACAGGCTTGTGTATGAGGAGGCGTCAAGAGAGGGGAAGATCGTCAGATTCGAATCCGATGCAAGAGGCGTAAGAGTAAAAAAGGAGATAGCGTCTTTTATTAGGGATGCTCTAATTCATATAGTCAAGAATGCGGTTGTTCACGGGATAGAAAAGCCAGAAGAGAGAGAAAGGGCTGGAAAGTCAAAAGAGGGAGTTGTCAGGATTTCAGGGAAAGTGTCGGGAAAGAAGATAGTAATAGAGGTGTCAGATGACGGAAGGGGAATAGATCCTGAGAAGATTAAGAAGAAACTTGAAAAATTAGGAAAAGAAGTGCCAAAAGATGAAAAGGAGCTTTTGATGGTGATATTCGAGCCTTTTTTCTCAACGAAGGACAAGGCGGATCTTGGAGGCGGGAGGGGAGTTGGTCTGTCTTCTGTTAAGACTTTTATCGAATCGATAGGTGGTATGATATCGCTAGAGACGACAAAGGGAAAGGGTACAGTATTCAGAATAGAGGTGCCGAGCGAGAGAGTTTGGGAGCGTGTAATCGTGCTCAGGAGCGGGAAGACTTTCTATGCTCTAAGGATTGATGATATAGAGAAGGTAAACGTCGGAAATGAAAAATTCGGGTCGATGGAAGCTGTTTTGAAAAATGGGAAGGTTTACAGGTTTGATTCAAGAGTGCTTGAAGACGAATTGGCGGTAATTGAAAATCCTTTTTCAGCTCTTGAGAATGTCGCATTCTGGGTGAATTTCCTTGGAATTCCGGTGCCGGTTCTTAGATGAGATTTAGCTTGCTGAAATTCACCAGATCGATATAGTCACCCTTCATAGTGGCGGCGTATATTCCTTTCTTTGTAAGGAGATTTATTATGTCTTGTGGCATATTGAGGGAAGAAAATACCGGAATAATGTTCTTACCCTTGAATTCTGGGAAATAATCGAAGAATCTTCCGTTTTTTATGAAGTTGTAGAAAGTTTCTACATCTTCTGGTTTTGGAGTAGTTTTCGTCTCATTGACTATCACATTATCACCACAGACTATTATCAAATCGAACTCTTTCACTTTTGAACGATCTTTGGTGTTCCTTTTTCTCCGTCGCACCATAAAGTCATCTGGTTCATCACCGCATCCAAAATACTTCTGTGAGGCTTCTATCAAGCCAGGAGCAATTATATCTTCCACAACAGTGCCGAGCCTGTTGGCAAGTTCACCCCACTTTTTGTTAAGATCCTTGATGCTCTGTTTGACCCATTCTTTGAATTCTTCAGAGCTTTTTCTTATCTCTTCGATGTTTTGTTTAGACCACTCTTTAAACTCTTCAGAGCTTTCTCTGATCTCAGCGATGTTCTTTTTCGACCACTCTTTAAACTCCTCCATCTCTTCCTTAAACTCTTCTGAGCTTTTTCTAATCTCTTCGATGTTCTGTTTCGACCACTCTTTGAATTCCTCCATTTCTCTATGAAATTTCTCAGATTCTTTTCGTATTTCAGCAATATTCATCTTAGACCATTCCTTGAATTCTCCTATCTCCTTGGCGAACTTCTCATGGTTTTCTCTGATCTCA
>WGAO01000024.1 GCA_015489065.1 Thermotogaceae bacterium
ATCAAAAAGAGCTTCTCCAGCAGAAAGTATCCATCCCACAATTATCACCCGGAGAGATTGTACAGATTTACTATTACTTTTTTGAAATCTTCCGGTATCGGAGCGGTGAATTCCATCCACCTTCCAGTTCTTGGGTGGAAGAATCCAAGCTTCAGAGCATGGAGCATTTGTCTCTCTGCACCGTAGATTCTGTCGAGTCCTGCTTTTCCATAAAGATCATCTCCAATTATCGGATGTCCGATGTGTTTCAGATGAACTCTTATTTGGTGTGTTCTTCCGCTCTTTGGAAATGCAAGAACAAGAGTTGCGATCTTACCGAATCTTTTTAAAACCTTGAAATGAGTGAATGATTCTCTCCCATCCATTCGAATGGTCATCTTTATCCTAATCACGGGATGTCTTCCAATAGGGGCATCGACATCAAATTCATCTTTTGCAATCACTCCTCTTGCAATAGCTATGTAAACCTTTCTCGTTTTTCGATCCTTGAACTGCTTTGAAAGTCTCTGATGAGCTAAATCATTCTTCGCCACTACCATTACGCCAGAGGTATCTTTATCAAGCCTGTGAACTATGCCAGGCCTCAATTTTCCTCCGACACCCTGTATATCACTAAGAGCATTCAGAAGAGCGTTAACGAGCGTGCCAGAGGTTTTCGATGGTACCGGATGTGCCATCATTCCTGGAGGTTTGTTCACCACAGCTATATCTCTATCTTGGTAAATTATCTCTATGGGGATATCTTCAGGATGGATCTCAATTTCTGTGGGTTTATCCGGGGTTTCAACTTTCACCGTCTCTTCGCTCTTCACTCTGTAACTCGGCTTTCTGATCGAGCCATCCACAAGCACCTTCCCATCCTTTATAGCTTTCTGAATCATAGAGCGAGATATCCAGCTTGGAAGCTTCTCTTGCAAAAATTTGTCCAGTCTCCATCCCTCTTCTCTTTTCGTCACCTTTAGAACCAAACTTATCACCCCAAAGGTAAGTAAGGGCGAGCAATATTCCACCTATGACTATAAAAGAATCGGCAACATTGAATATCGCAGGATAATACCTCATCCTTATAAAATCTACAACTTTTCCAAACCTTATTCTGTCGATGATATTACCAAGTGCTCCACCCATTATCATACCAATAAAAATTTGCTGGGCACGCGAAAATCTGGTGTAGTAGATCGCCAAGAATATGACGACAGCTATAGAAATTATGGTTATCTGATCGGTATGAGATGAGAACATACCAAAAGCTATCCCCGTGTTTGTGGCTCTCTCAAACCATAGAAAACCGGGAATTACAGTCAACCTGAAAACCCCCGCCTCCGTTATGAGGACCTTTGTTATCTGATCCAAAAGGAGGACGAGGACTAAGGCTAGGACCAATCATTTCACCTTCCTGTAGAAGAAGGGCGAGACTACTTCCAATCCTATCTGTCTGTAATTAAATATTCTCTCGGTGGATCCGACGAAGATGATTCCACCTGGTCTCAAGGATTCCGCAAATTTTCTGTAGAGTTCCTCTTTCGTTTTCATCTCAAAATATATGACAACATTTCTGCACAGTATCAGATCAAAACCCTTATCAAACGGATCTTGGAGAAGGTTGTGCCTTTTGAAGTTAACCCTCGCTTTTACGTTTGGCTTGACATAGTAAAGACCATTCCTGTAGTCGAAATACTTTTGAAGGTAGTTCTTCGGCACATTCACCAGAGATTTCTCGTCGTATTCACCTTTCCTCGCCTTTGCGAGTATATTTATGTCTATGTCTGTCGCCTGGACTTTCGCTGTGGATGGAGCTCTGAGCTCCTCCAAAAGTATTGCTATTGAATAGGGCTCTTCACCACTTGAACATCCAGCACTCCAGGCTTTGAATCTTGGCCCGCTTTCTTTTAAAAGCACCGGAAGATACTTATCGCGGAGCTCCCACCACTTTTCAGGATTCCTGAAAAACTCCGTGACATTTATCGTCAGCCTGTCTAAAAATTCTTTCTGAGCTTTCTCATCTCTAACTATGAGATCCAGATATTCTTTGTACGACTTCTTTCCCCACTTCCTTATAAGGATCTCTATTCTCCTTTTGACCCTCTGAGGTTTGTAGCCAGTAAGATCCAGATTAAACTTCTTTTTGACCTCCTGCAAAAACCACTGGAAATCTTCATATGGAAGCTCTTTCCAGGTATTTTCAGAACCGAAAGCCGATCCCAATTTTCTGTTCCCGCTTTGAAAGTTTCCCAACGGCATATATGTATCCCACCCTTTCCAAAAATTTTGTTCCGTCTTCGTCTATCTGAACATATCCATTTTCGTTCCAAAGAAAAACTGCCAACTCTCCTTCTGTAAATGATACAACAATATTCGGTTTGTACAAAGAGAATTCCACCATTTTTTTTGACAACTTTAAAAACAGTCCGTTCAAATTAACTGCTAGAATTCTTCTGTTGTTTTCCAGGATAAACCCGGCTCCGAAATCTCTAAAGCTTGGTATGAAACCGATCGCTCTATCTCCCTTTCCAGCTTTTACATAAAATGGCGACATATCTACCCATATTCTCGGTTTGTCGGAGAAGATCACGTAAGATCTGTCAACTTTCAGGAGCCACTCTTCTTTCGACAGAGTTCCCGGTACATGAAAGCTAGGCCTCAGATATCCATAAGAAAGCTGAACCTTTCCTATATCCATTTGAAAGGTCTTCACGGAGTCATCTAAATTGGATGCATCGAAAAACAAGTTCCCACCTGATACGGATATACCTAATTCAAATTCGGTCAAAGATTTGAGATTGGTGTAATTCGTTTCAAATACTGTGAGGAGCGATAAAAAAGGTCCTTTCCCCAAGCTTGATCCTGTGACGATCAAAAGCTCAGGGAAGACCAATACGGGGATGAGGAGCAAAAGCGCTGCCCTCATCCCATCGCCGCGATTATCTTCTCCATTTCTGCATCGTCCATTTCGAAGTTGCTGATAACTTCCTGAACATCATCCAGATCTTCTAGAACATTGAGAAGCTTGAGGAGTTTCTCTGCATCCCCACCGGTAACTCTGACTGTATTTTTCGGTATATAGCTCACACTTGCCTCAACCTCATATCCAGCTTCCTCAAGAGCAGTTTTCACATCAGAAAGATTCTCTGGAGCTGTAATTATCTGTATCGGATCCTCGTCATCCTTTATATCTTCTGCTCCAGCATCTATAGCTATCATTGCGAGCTCTTCAATATCGGCAACTTTATCTCTCGATATGTTTATTATTCCTTTTCTTTCGAATATCCAGCTGACCGATCCACTCTCAGCCATAGATCCTCCATACTTAGAGAGAGCGTGCCTTACCTCTTGAGCAGTTCTGTTCTTGTTGTCAGTAACCGCTTTTATAAGAAGGGCAACACCTCCGGGAGCATATGCCTCGTATGCAACTTCATAGTACTGTTCTCCTTCAAGTTCACCAGTACCTTTCTTTATTGCTCTCTCTATGTTGTCTTTGGGCATATTAGCCGCTTTTGCCCTCTCGATCGCCGCCCTGAGACGGGGATTTTTATCGGGATCTCCTCCTCCCTCACGAGCAGCTACTATAAGCTCTCTTATGATCTTTGTGAATATCTTGGACCTCTTCGCGTCCTGGGCCATTTTCCTGTGTTTTATGTTAGCCCATTTGTTGTGACCAGACACACTTTCCACCTCCTCTATGAGTACCTTATAACCATTATGGTCGTGTCGTCATGCTGAGGAGCGCCTCTTGAAAATTCAAAGACAGCGTCCTTGATCTTCAACATGGCTTTTTCGGCATCGTCTGTATTCAAATTTCTCAGAACCTCCTCTAGTCTTTCAAAGCCGAACTCCTCACCTTCGGTATTTCTCGCCTCCGGAACTCCGTCGGTGTAGGCTACCACAAAAGAACCGGGAGGTACATCGACAACTTTATCTTCATAGTCAAAATCAGGCAATATTCCAAGTGGAACGCCATCTGCCTCTACACTCGATATCTCACCGTTGTTTACTATGTAAACTGGATCGTGGCCAGCGTTCACCAATGTGAGTTTTCCAGAATCGTCTATGAGCATTGCAACCATAGTTATGAATCTATCCTCAGAGAGATCCTCACAGAGCATATTGTTGAGCTCGTATATGAGGGTTCTTAGATCCTTTATCGTTTTACTCATAGATCTCAAAGCAGACCTTGCAGAACTCATTAAGAGTGCCGCTGGAACGCCTTTTCCAGAGACATCCGCAACCACCGCGAGAATTCCACCAGCGTACGGGAAAGAGTCGTAGTAATCTCCTCCAACATGGATAGCTGGTGTACTCGAAGCTGAAACGACTATCCTCTCTGTTCTTGGGAGCTTTTTTGGGAAAAGTCTCATCTGGATGTTCTTTGCTATTTCTAGCTGTTCCTTCATTCTCTGCCTCTCGATTTCATCTCTCATGAACGCTACTCTTTCAAGAGCAGAAGCTATCTGCTGAGACACAGATTCGATCATCTTTCTATCCGCTGCTGTGAAAATGCCCTCTTTCTTCTCAACAAGCGCAATATAGCCCCAGTAGGAACTCGGACTCTTCACCGGCACAACCAAAAGATTCATCTTTCCAAATTCGCTCTCTTTCAACGAGTCTACCAATATGACGGATTCTATCTTCCCTTTCGCGTCTAGCTTCTCAACAACGGATCTCAAAATCTCAGTGTCTCCATCCATGTAATCTATTTTTTCGTCTGGAGTATCCAATTTCACTATAACACCCTCAAAAGGTATGGCATTTCTCAGAACTCCCAGTATTTGCTTTACCCTTTCAAGTGTCTTGTACGGAAATTCAAACTCACCGAGAATCTTGTTAACCTCAAAAAGAGTTGCGAGCTCTTCATAAGTTCTGGTAAGCTCTTCAAGGTGAGCTTCCATCATCATTGAATATTCCTCAAGTTGTTCGGAATACTCCTTTATCTCCTTTTCTATAATCTGGAGACATTCCTCTAATTTAGGTATTATCTCATCGTCGCTGACATCTTTTACCTCTCTTCCAACTATCGAGCAGACTCGTTCAAGGAGCCTTCTAAGCTCCTCAGGCATCTCCTATCACCTTCTTAACCTCTTGAATGAGTTGTACAGGACTGAACGGCTTGGTCATAACCATCGTAGCACCAAGAGACATCGCCGTCTGCTCGTCTTCTTCGCCACCCTTTGCAGTAAGGACTATCACCGGAATGTCTTTCCAATTATCGTTCTCCCTGAGCTTTTTTAAAACAGTAAATCCATCCATTTTAGGCATCATTATATCTAAAAGCATCAAATCAGGCTTGATACCCTCGCTGAGCTTTTGTATAGCCTCCTCACCATTTGTCGCTTCGACAACTTCATAACCATGTTTCTTCAGATTAAAAACCGTTATCTTTCTCAAAACATCGGAATCGTCAACGAGCATAACCAATTTTGCCATTGCTCATCCCTCCAAAACTCTTCTGAGTGGTTTGCCGCCACTCATCGCTTCCTCTATCTCAGGAATGAAGATACCATCTCTCACCTTGACGAGTCTGACGATCTCCCACGGCGAGAAGATCTTTTCCCTTTTTGAAGTATACTTCAGAACATAGTATCTTTTCAAATCTTTAACTTGAAAATCCTCAACTAATTCACGGAGTTTATACTCTCTCTTAGATTTCCCTTTTTCTATCACAGAATCCAAAGAAAGATAGGTCATATCGACACTGACTTTTTCTAGAATGATCTTATACGAGTAAGAGTCAGCAACGGAATTTATCTCGATGTCAGATATCCAATATTCGATCGGCTCAATACCTCTGGCGGCGGTTTTCTTTAAAAGAGAAAACATTTCTTTATTCCAAGACTCTACCTTTAGTGAAAAGTACAGAGCTCTGTTCACCACCCCGACTGGAGAGGAATCCAAAAAGGACATGATTGGATGCGGATGGAATCCCTTGGAAAAAACTAGCGGAACTTTTGCTCTTCTCAGATTTCTCTCAATCGCTCTGACAGTATCTCTTGAGGATATAAATCTCGCCATGCCATATTTAGAATATAAAAGTACGACATTCATAATTTGGACAGTACCCTTAAAGCCTCCTTTATTACCTCTTCCACTCTCATTCCTGGCTTTGCCACATTCTTTATAGCTTGAGTGGCTTCTCGAAGAGAATATCCAAGAGCCACAAGAGCATCAAGCGCATCGGAAAAACCCGTTGTTTTTTCAACATCAAAACCCTCAAATTCCTTTTTAAGCTCCACTATTATCCTCTCTGCAGTTTTTCTACCTATACCAGGAAGTTTTGATAACGCTTCATGATCACCGGATTTTATCATGGATATGAGCATATCCAAATCAGAGGAAGACATCATCTTCAAAGCTGTTTTCGG
>WGAO01000025.1 GCA_015489065.1 Thermotogaceae bacterium
CGCTTACGCCATCGTTGATAATGCCGGGAAAGTTCAGCTCTGGAAGATAAGCCCAGATGACGCGCGAGAGATCTTGGTAGATGAAAACGCGTGGGTGACGAATATAGATGTGAGCAAAGATGGAAAAGTCGTTCTGACTATGGAAGATGAATCAAAACCAGCAGAGGTTTATATCTTTGACGAGAATTTGAAGAAAATATCAAACTACAATTCAGAGATCTTCAAGATCCTTCAAGCAAAAAGAGCAAATCACTTCAGATTTAAAAGCCTCGATCTTGAGATAGACGGCTGGTATATGAAGCCAGATATCGAGGAGGGAAAGAAAGCTCCCGTGATAGTTTTCGTTCACGGAGGGCCTAAGGGGATGTACGGCTACAGGTTTGAGTACATGATGCAGCATCTGCTAAGCGAAGGTTTCTACATCGTTTATTTCAACCCGCGCGGGAGCAGCGGATACGATGAAGATTTTGCTCTTAGAGTTTTGGAAAGGACAGGAATTGAGGATTTTCAGGACATAATAAGCGGAATTAACGAGTTTCTCAAATTGGAATCCCAGGCTGATAAAGATAGAATCGGGATAACCGGTATAAGTTACGGAGGCTTTATGACTAACTGGGCTATAACGCATTCGGATAGATTCAAAGCGGCGGTGAGTGAGAACGGAGTTAGCAACTGGCTTAGTATGTACGGGTTCTCTGATATAAGTCTGTGGTTTGTAAAAGAAGTCGTCGGAGAAAAGCCGTTTGAAAATGAGAACTACAGAAAACTCAGCCCGTTCTTTTATGTGAAAAATGTCAAAACACCGGTTTTGATAATCCACAGCCTTGAGGATTACAGATGCCCTCTTGATCAATCCGTGATGTTTTACCACGCTTTAAAGGACCTGGGAAAAGAAGCTTATATAGCGATATTTAAAAAAGGAGCGCATGGCCATAGCAGGACGGGATCACCAAGGCATAGATCAAAGCGTCACAAACTCATCGTAGAGTTTTTCAAGAGAAAATTGATAGAAGGAAAGAAAGGATTTCCCGTAAACGAGATATTGAAAAAATGCTGAAAAAAGAGCTCTTGATAATTAGCACGTTGAGCTGATTTTCGATGTATGTCGCTGTTTATCGATTGCGATCGATAAACTCGTACGAATTTATCGAATACAGTAGATAAATTCATACAATATGGTATAATTAGCTCAAAAATCTTGGGAGTGACGAGTATGAACGTGGACGAGCTTTACATTATGAATCCGTGGTGGCACTCCTCAGATGAGATTAAAGCTGACAGGCACATAATACGTTTTGAGAGCAGCACATTCAAATATTATCCTGAAAAGCTTTTCAAAGAGATTAATTCTGAAAAACCCGGTGTGTACACGATCAGAGGGCCAAGACAGATAGGAAAGACGACGTTTTTGAAACTTTACATCAAAAAACTCATTGAAAGTGGTGTGAAACCAACGAACATTTTCTTTTTTACATGTGACGGGATAAACGACAGATTCGATCTCATAGAGATCGCAAAGATCTATTTCCAAATTTTCGAAAGAAAATCAGAAGAGATAAGATATATTTTCGTAGATGAAATAACTTCCATCGAAAATTGGCAGAAATCGGTGAAGTATCTCATAGATATAGGTCTTCTTGAGAACGTCGTTTTGGTACTCACCGGCTCATCATCTTACGATCTCAAAAAATCGAGTGAGAGATTTCCAGGAAGAAAGGGTTATGGAAAAGATCTAATTTACGCACCGATAACCTTCAGAGATTTTCTGAAGAGTTTTGATATAGATATCGAAGGTAAATCGATGGATGAGATACTTTCCCTATCAGAGAACGATTTGAAAACTTTGAAAATGAGGAATGCATTTTTGAAAGAGCATTTTTTGAAATACCTGAATGCAGGTGGATTTCCAAGAGTGATCAACGACTTTCTAAAAGAAGGAAGAATCTCCGAACTCACCAAGAGTATCTACAAAGACTTCGTTCTCGGAGATGCGGAGAAGTACCTGAAAACGAGAACAAGCCTAATGACCATATTCAGAAAATTACCCGATATCGTCGGGCAGAGATTTTCTTGGAATTCTCTTCTAAATATCTTCACAGGCGC
>WGAO01000026.1 GCA_015489065.1 Thermotogaceae bacterium
GACAAATGCTCCATGCTCTGAAGCTTGGATTCTTCCACCCAAGAACTGGAAGGTGGATGGAATTCACCGCTCCGATACCGGAAGATTTCAAAAAAGTAATAGTAAATCTGTACAATCTCTCCGGGTGATAATTGTGAGATGGATACTTTCTGCTGGAGAAGCTCTTTTTGATTTCGTATCAAAAGATGCAGACAATCTGAAGAGTTCGAGAACTTTCGATAGAATTCCGGGTGGATCTCCTATGAATGTCGCGCTGGCGCTATCCAGACTTGGAGACAGTGTCAGATTTTTGGGGAAACTCTCTTCTGATCCTTTTGGCACAGCACTCAAGGAATTCATGTATAGTGAAGGGATTGACACAAGTCTTCTAAGATTTTCACATGATCATAAGACTTCTCTTGCCTTTGTTGCATCTGATAAGAATGGAGTGCCGGATTACATGTTTTACAGAGAGAACACTGCCGACATGAATCTTAAGTTAGATGAGGTATCTTTGGATCCGGGAAATTTCTCGATCTACCATTTTGGTTCAATCGCTTTAGCGAGCGGGGAGACATCTAAAACGCTCTTAAAGATATTTGATGATTTTCTTGGAAGAGTTTTGATATCTTTCGATCCGAATATCAGGACCTCTATCATAAAGAGCAAAAAGGAATATCTCGAAAGGATTGATTCTGTACTCAGGTATTCGGATATTGTTAAACTCAGCAGAGACGATATGGAGTACATAATTGGCAGCTCGGATGTAGAGAAATTCGTTGAGATCTATGAAAGGAAGGATAAAATCACAATTTTAACGAAAGGAGCAGATGGATCGATCCTTTACAAAGATGGAAAGATTCATCATCAAGATGCCTTGAATTTTGGCAAAATTGTGGATACAGCTGGTTGTGGAGATGCATTCATCGCGGGATTCCTTCATATCGTTAATCAAGATGGAACGAATTGGAAGTCGTTGAAAAAGGCTTTAAGATTTGCGTCAGCGATCGCTGGTATTGTTGCAACTAAAGCTGGAGCGGATATGCCAACTCTAATTGAGTTGAAAAAGAAATGGAAGGAGTGATGTTTGTGAATCCTGAGAGAGAAGTTTTAGAGGCTGCTCGTTTTATAAGCAGTACAAATCTCGTTGCTGGAACATGGGGGAACGTCAGCCTTCTGGACGAAGGGAAAGTTTACATAACTCCGTCTGGAGTACCTTACGATGAGCTTTCAGAGGAAGATATAGCTGTAGTGGATCTGAAATCAGGGGAACAAATCGGAGGGGCTAAGAAAGCATCTTCAGAGCTTCCTCTCCATCTTCAGATCTACAGAGATCACGAAATTGTCAGTGCTATAGTCCATTTTCATTCGATTTACGCATCCGCTTATGCATCTATGAGAAAACCCATTCCATGTTTTGTTGAAGATCAGGCTCAAATAATAGGTGGAGATGTTCCAGTTGCTGAATACGCGCCTCCAGGAACCTGGAAACTCGCCGAAAATGTATCCAAAGCCCTTAAAGATAAGTTTGGGGTTCTTCTCGCAAATCACGGAGCAGTAGCTGTCGGAAGGAATATGAAAGAGGCTCTAATGGCAGCTCAGATAGTCGAGAAGAGTGCTCAGATAGATTCCATAGTTTCTGGGAATGGTGTAGCTCTTCCTGAAGAGGACTTAAGGAATCTTCGTGAAGTCTATCTGAAATCGTACTCTAAAAATATCGTTAAGTGACGCTGGACATCTCGACAGGTATAACTATCGAAACACCATCGGACATGGTTATTCCATGGAGAACATCAGCATTCTCCATAACGATTTTGTTGTGTGTTATAACCAAAAATTGTGCGCTTTTCGAAGAGTTTCTCAAAAAGCTCGAAAACCTTTCTGCGTTGTAGTCATCTAAAGGTCCATCTACCTCATCAAGAACATAGAAAGGACTGGGGTTAACCTGGAGGAATGAAAACAGAAGTGCTATGGCGACCAATGCTTTCTCACCACCTGAGAGGAGCTGAAGCTTCTGAGATTTTCTTCCAGGTTTTCTTATGAATATCTCAAGATCAGATTCAAAAACATCGTCTCCCATCATCTTTATAGAGCCTTCTCCTCCAAAGAAAAGTTCCTTAATGTACTCTCCAAATTTCTCGTTGACTTTCTCAAATACTTCGTTAAATCTTCTTTTGGCTTCTTCCTCAGTCTCTCTCATAATGCTTTCTAGCTTTTTCTTTGCATTTTCCAAATCTTCCTTCCTCTCTTTTAAATTTCTGTATTCTTCTTGAAGTTTTTCATACTCATCAATTGCTCCGAGGTCCACCGGTCCCAAGTACTTTATTTTGTTCTTGAGATCTTTCATTTCTGTTTCTAGCTGTGAAAGCTCTTCATCTGACAGACTTTCAACTTCCACATCTTCTGGGATCTCTTCCAAATATCTTGAGATCTTCATCAGTGTGTTTTGAAGATCCATCTCAAGTGAGTGAATGAGATCCTTCACTTTTTCTCTTTCCTCTTTGAGTTTCTCTAGACTTTTCTCCACCTCTTTCATCTCTTCGAGTATTTTTCCCTTATCTTCATGCTGACCTGAGACGCTGCCAAAGAGATCCTCATATTCTTTGGAGAGAGTTTCGAGTTCTTTTTCCGTTTCATCAAGCATATCTTTGACACTCGCTATGTTCTCCTCCAATTTTTTCAGGTCGCCCTTCATATTTGACAAACTCTCTTCTATACTCTCAAGTCTATTCCTTATCTCTTCCATCTCACTTTCATATCCGCTTAGTTTTTCTTTTATTTCGCCAAGCTTTACGGTCTCCTCTATTATCGTCGAATTGATTTTTTCTAAATCGATCCTATACTTTTCCATCTCTTTTGAGAATTCTCCAACTTTTTCACTAAGATCTCTTAGCCTATCGTTCTTCTCTTTGATCTCATCATCTATTCTCTCAAGGCGTGCTCTCATTCCAGAGATTTTTGTCTCATAATCTCTTTTGAGCTTTTCAAGATTTGAGAGCTCCTCTTCTATTTCTTTTGATGACTTTATCAATTCTTCAAGAACCCTTTTGGTGCTTTTACTCTTTGATGCAATCTCGGAGATTTCTAACTCCAATAGTCCTTCTTGATTTCTCAACTCTTTTATTTCCATGTCTATATCCCGGATTCTTTTTTCTATTATGGATATTTGATGGTCCAAACTCGAAATCTCCTCTTTGATTCTTCTGAGCCTGATCTTTCTACCTATGAGAGGCTCTTCTTTTCTGCTTGATCCGCCACTTATTGCTCCCCTTCCGCTCACTATTTCTCCATCAAGTGTAGCTATCCTGGACCTGATTCTGTACCTTCTCTTAATCTCTATGGCGTCATCCATATTTCTCACAACAATATCGCTTCCAAAAAGATAAGCGGGGAGTTTCTCAAATCCTTCTGGAACTCGAACGAGATCCAGAGCATATCCCACGAACCCCGGATGTTTTTCAACTTCTGGGATGGGAGAAAAGTGCCCTTCTATCAAGTCTAGTGGTAGGAATGTGGCTCTTCCTATGTTTTTCATTTTGAGAAACTCTATTATGCCTTTTGCAACATCTGCATTTTGTACAACTATGTTCTGCATACTTCCTCCAAGAAGCGCTCCTATCGCTCTTTCGTGTTTTTCATCGACATCGACTATATTTGCGACAACATCATAAAGACCGTCGAATTCGCTTCTATTTGCGAATATTTCTCTAACTGATCTTGAATATCCTTCGTAGCTTTCAAGCTGTCTTTCTATCGACCTCATTTCACCGAGAAGCTCATTTTTCTTTCTAAGCATCGAGTTTATTTCACTAAGAATTCTTTCTTTTTCTATCGAAATCTCCTCTTTTCTCTCCCTGAGAGCTTTGAGTTCTTCTCTGAGCTCCCTTTCTTTTTCCGAAACTTCTTCAACGCTTTTCATCATTTCCTCTATCTCAATCCTTAGGTTTTCCATTCTTTCTTTCTTTCTCGATATCTGTCTCTCTATCAGAACCAGTTTATTTTGAAAGTCTTCTATGCTATCTCTAATCCTTTCCTTTTCTCCTTCAAGTTTCATGATTTCTCTCTCTATTCCCGACATTTCTTCTTTTATCTTCAAGGTAATCTTCTCACTCTCGGAAAATTTCGATGCGATTTCTTCCTTTTTCTTTTCGAGTTTTTCCACTTTCTCTTTTTCCTTGTCAAACTCCTCTTTAAGGCTTCTTATTATTACCGATATCTCTTCTTTTCTTTTTTCAAGACGTTTTCTTTCCTCTTCCGATGAATTTATCTTCGTTGATATTTCTATGTACCTTCCTTCCAAGTCTGATAATCTCTTCTGGTAGATATTCTTTAGATCCGAAAGATGTTTTCTTCTCTTCTCATATTCCTCAAGCATTTTTGTGAATGACTTTATCTTCTCATCCATCTCTTCGGCACGCTGCCTTAATGTGCTCCAAGTGCTTTCCACTTCCACGAGCTCTTTTCTTATCTCTCTCAATCTTTCGTTTGACTTTTTAATTTCTTCTTCCAGAACTTTCTTTTTCTCTCTTTCTCTCATAAGGAGATTCCCGTAGAAGATTTTCTGAACTTCTTCAAGTCTTTTTGAATATTCCAGGTACCTCTCAGCTCTTTTAGCTTTCAAATATGTGGACTTGACCATCTTCTCCCTCTCATAAAGAACATTCGAGAGAGCATTCAAATTGCTCTCAACAGCTTCAAGTTTCTGAAGAGTTTCCTTCTTCTTTTCTCTGTAAAAAGCCGTCCCGGCAGCTTCTTCGAATAAATTTCTCAGCTCTTTGGAAGACGATGTGACTATCCTGTCAACCTGTCCTTGAGCGATTATGGAGTAGAAATCCTTTCCGACACCGGTTCCTGCGAACAGATCTTTTATATCTTTGAGCCTAACTGGATTTCCGTTTATGTAAAATCCACTCTTTCCGTCTCTTGTTATTTCCCTAGCAACGCTCAGCTCTTCTCCTTCATCGTCAAACACCATTTCAACAAAAGCCTTCCTTGCCGGTGGATACTTCTCAGATCCGGCAAATATCAAGTCATACTTTTCATCAGCCCTTAGGTTTTTAAGAGAGTGTCCACCGGTAACCCATCTTATCGCGTCGAGTATATTGGACTTTCCAGATCCATTCGGTCCGACTATCGCTGTTATTCCATCTGATATTTCAAGAGTAGTTGGATTCGCAAAAGATTTAAAACCTTGGATGAATATCCTCCTTAGCTTCACTTAATCACCTCGATCGCCTTTTTCAAAACATCGTCAGCTTCGCCTTTTATCCTTTTCTCAAATTCTTCACCTTTTTCTGGAATATATCTATCAATCTTAACGGTGTCTAGGTAAAATTCTTTGGCACACGATAAAGTGAAATACATTCCAACAGATGGAAGTCTTTTGAATCTCACCGCTGTGAATCTGAAGATTCCCATATCTGGATTCTCTCCAACAACTGGAGCGTTTTTCGATAAGATAACCGCTGCATCATAGGCTTCATCTAAGGTTTTGCGATTTACCAACACCAAGAGTTTTCCATCAAAGACAGGATCTTTTGGATCGATGGTGATATTCTCCTCTTTTTCTCCTCCACCGCACAATGAATTCTCAGAGAAGACCAATCTGTTTCTCAAGCTGGTTGATTTTTTAATAAGATGCTCAATGAGAACTTTTACCTCCCTCCAATCACCACCAGGATTATCCCTTAGATCGACGATGAGCCTTCTCGATCTGCTTGCCAAATTCTCAACTGTATCTTCGAAATCCTGTATATCCTGTCCCCACATGGAAAATGTCTTTATCTTGAGAACTGTTACACCATCCATTTCGAAAGTGTAGAAGGGTTTTTCTCTTCCGTATATTTTGCTTTTCATGGCGTTGTATTTCGATATAGGAACACTGTAGATTTTCATGTCTTTTCCGGAGATTTTGATCCTGTACGCTTCCTTTCTCTGTATGCTCGGCAACCTGAAGATGAAATTCTCAGCTAAAATTTCCCACTGGGATTCGCTTTCAGCTCCAATGTATTTTCTCAAAAAACTTTTGAATTTTTCCAAGTCCATACCATCAAACTCCTCTATTCTAGATCCGTTTTTCGCATCTGCTGAGATCGAATCGTAAATGTAAAGTTCTCCATCATGGAAATACACCTTGAATGGCAACACAGGCATATAGCTTGGCATTCCGAAATGAACGAAACTCTCGTGATCTTCCAAAAGTGCAAATATTGGTTGAATCAGTAGAAAAAAATCCATTCTGTGCGTTTTTCTTATGGATTTCTCAGCGTTTTTAAAGTATCTTTTGAAAACGTCTTTTGGATTTTTCCAGAACGGGTCGGCATGATCGTATATCATGGACTCTATCGTTTTCAGATCTTTAGAAAGCCACTCTGGTCTTACTTTTCTCTTACTAGTTGAACCTATTATCAAAAACCAAACGACTGGAACGAGCGAGACCGCTATAAGCACATATGCTACTTTTTTGAGATTATCATTCCAGCTCCTCAAATTTTCAAAACCTCCTCAAGGGTCTTCAAGAAAAATTCGTTCTCTTCTCTTTTTCCTATTGAAACCCTTATGCCATTCCAAAATACCCTGACAAGTACTCCTCTATCTGCCAGTTTCTTTGCAATATCATCGGCATTTGGAATCTTGAAATACAAAAAATTCGTTTGCGACGGGAACGGTTTCAAACCTATAGCTTCAAGTGCCTCAGACATTCTTCTCCTTTCCATTTCTATTTGTTTTATTCTTCCCAGAAATATCTCTCTGCTTCTCAGAACTTCGAGCGCAAGTTCCATTACGAATGAAGAAAGGTTGTAAGGATTTCTCTTCTCATCGAGCTTTTCTATGTTCTCAGGTCTTGATATCACATATCCAAATCTTTGACCGGCAAATGCAAAGGCTTTTGAAAAAGTCCTCAAGACTATCAGATTCGAGAAGTCCCTTAAGAATTTCACCGTCGTCATCCATGAGAATTCAAAATAAGCCTCGTCAACAACCACCATAGCAGGACTTTTTAAGAGTTTTAACACTTCATCTATTTCAAAATGATGACCAGTTGGATTGTTGGGGTTTGGGAGAAATACCATATCTCCCTCTTTTAAATCAACATCTGGAATTCTCAGATCATCTACAAGTGGTGGATCGTAAATTTCAAGCTCGTGAATCTTCGAGAGTGTGTAGTAAAAGTAATAAGTTGGTGGGAAGAAAACCACTCTTTTTGGTTTGAGCATCATGCAAAGGCTTATTCCACCGTCGGCACCTGGAGTCACGGTTATCCATTTCTCATTTAGAAAATCTGCTCTCGCGGTTTCCCTGATGTATTTGGTGAGTTCTTCCCTGAGCTCCTTCGTTGGAGCTGCGACATATCTTGAAATTGTATCCTCACTTATTCTATGTGCAACTCTCAAAAGAATCTCTTTTGGAAATCCAAATGGATTCTCGTTGTGAGAGAGCCTTGCTCTTATCATGACTTCACACTCCAGCTAGTTCCATCCTTTGAATCTTTAAGAATCACCCCCACACCACTTAGTCTATTCCTTATTTCATCTGCGAGATCGAATTTCTTTTCCTCTCGAAGTTTTGATCTTATATCGACCAAAATTTCTATGAGTTCTTTTTCCTTTCCGAGCTCTTTCCTTTCTCTTGAGAGGTCAAAGAGACCTAAAACCGGACCAAACTCCCTCTTTATGAGTTGGTACGCTTTGAGAGCTTTCTCTTCGTCTGAGTTGTCCATCGCCTTGTTGAGTTCTTTTACAAGGTCGAATACAAGCGCCACAGCTTCTGGGGTGTTGAAATCGTCGTCCAATATCTCTTTGAACTCTTCCACCCTTTCGTTCATCCAAGAATCGTACTTCGGTATTGGGACTTCCTCGTATCTGCTTTCAAACTTCTCAAGAGATTCCCAGACCCTCTCAGCTGCCTTTTTGTTATCCATTAATATGTTTTCTGAGAAATCTATGGGTGATCTATAATGCTTTGAGAGTATGAATAATCTTATAGCATCTCTTCCAAAAACCTTAAGAGCGTTTCTTACTAGGAATATGTTTCCCAGGGATTTGCTCATCTTCTCACCCGTCATTCTTATCATCCCGTTGTGCATCCAATATTTGGCAAAGCACTCACCGTGCAAAGCTTCTGATTGAGCTTTCTCGTTCTCATGATGCGGGAATATCAAGTCCTCCCCACCAGCATGTATGTCAAAGCTTCCTCCAAGAAGGGCTGTTGACATAGCGGAGCATTCTATATGCCATCCAGGTCTTCCTTCACCCCAAGGAGAGCTCCAGCTTGGCTCTCCCGGCTTCGCACTTTTCCACAGAGCAAAGTCGAGTGGATCTTTCTTCTCCTCTCCTGGTTCAACTCTTGCACCCGCCACGAGATCGTCTATTTTCTTCCCAGAGAGTTTCCCATACTTTTCGAACTTTCTCACTTCGAAATAGACATCCCCGCTCTTTGTAACATAAGCGTATCCTTTATCGACTAGCCCTTGAACCATATCTATGATCTCTTTTATATAATCAGTCGTTTTAGGATGAAAGTTTGCCGGCCTTATGCCAAGATCATGAGCGTCTCTGAAATACTCCGCTATAAAAGTGTCGGCAAGTTTTTGCGGATCAACTCCCATCTCATTTGCTTTGTTTATTATCTTGTCGTCTATATCGGTGAAATTCTGGACCATGATTACCTTATACCCTCTATATTCTAAATATCTTCTAAAGGCGTCAAAGACCGTAGCGGGCCTTGCATTACCTATGTGTATAAGTCCATATACCGTGGGACCACAGACATACATTCTGACCCATCCTTCTTTAAGCGGAATGAGCTCTTCTTTTCTCTTAGTAAGAGTGTTGTATATTCTTATCAAATCGTTCACCTCCCAAGATCAAATTGTACCAAACACTATTTAATTGGAATTTCCACAGGAACAAGTGTTGCAAATTTCCTTTCAGTTGGGTTGTAACTTGAAAGAATTTCTTTCTGTGAATATCCTTCAGGAACGAGTATATCTACGACAAATGGAGCATATCCCTGGGAGTTTACCGGATATCCGCCGAGCGTCCATTGAGATGCTTCTTTGGTCACTGGCCTGAAGTTATCAGGCCCGTATCCATCCTGAGATCCGATCAAAACATACGCATAGATCTTCTTGTATTGTATATTGAGGCATTTTTTGAAAACAATGACATTCACCAATTTTTCACCTGGATTGGCTTCTACTCGAACGCATCCGGGTATTTCCTCTCCATCAGCTGTGGCGAAAACCTGTCCATAGCTTGGCCATCCCGCTACTTTTATGAAATAGTCCCACGGGTGATTTGGATCAAATTGTACTCTAGCACCTTTTCTGTATGTTCTAGTGGATCCACCGTCTTTTACATCTAAGTACAAATTTATGAGCTGGTGAGAGAATCCCTTGGGAGCGTTCCAGGGGTTTGTCATCTCGGCGAAGTAGAACTGAAAGACAAACGCATCCTGGTTTTCAAGAACATTCATCTTTAAAAGGTCAAAAAGACCGTGATACGGTTTGAATGCGGGATCTTTTGGATACGTGTAGCTTCCAGGGCCGTTTTCATCCCCTTCAGGATCTTTAAATGTCGCTATCAACCTTCCCTTAACCGCAACCGGAATCTTGAAATCTACAGGTCCAGAATTCGGAGCGAAATCTGAATCTTTTCTTCCAACAACTCCGACAACGGCTAGCAGAAATTCTTCGCCACTCTTGACGCCCAAGGAGTCGTAAGGAATTTCGAGTTCCACGACATCACCAACTGCGCCTTTTGAATTTCCGGCTGTTAGTATCCATTTGTCTTTTCCATTTGCCAGAAAAGTTGATACCTTCTTCCTCCTTTTCCAAAGCTTCAAATTCACGCTCACCATATGTGACATTGCAAATCCAAGAGGTGTAGGAACTTCTCCGCTGTATTTCGTTCTTGAGTTGAAATTCTTTGCGTGAGGACTTGATAGATACACCTCTATTTTTATATTCTTTCCTAAGTAATCCTTCGCAGGTTTGTCTAATCTCACAGCTATATAAGCTGAAGAGTCTCCCATTCCAACATATACATCTTTTATTAGACCGTCGTCTTCTATATCTGAGAACAAAGCTACTTTCTTTTCCTCATCTTCTAAAATTCCATCTATCTTGAAATTCACCTTCCTTATAACACCATTTGTTGGAGGTGCCGGCTTTTTGTTGGGGATGAAAAGATAAGATGGGATATCACTCTTTTTTACTCCGGCTATTTCATAAAGCTTTATGAGAAGTTTCTTAAACTGCATATCAAATAGAACCTCGTTGTTTCCAGCGTCTTGGTCTGCTCCATACCACCAGAACCAGTCGCTTCCTTCGGCTGCGTAAAGAACTTCTATCCCGAGATTTCTCTTATCCACTGGCAGTTTATTTTTAACTTTCATGAACACTTCTCTTGCTCTCTTCAGTCTCTCCCAAGCTTCGTTTTCTTCTTTTTCTCCTATCCATGTATCGAGCGATCCACCAGCCCAAGATCCAGTGGCTATATGACTGAGCTCCTTTTTAACTCCGAATCTCTTTATATAATTGCTTGGCGTTGTCAATCTGATCTTTGAATCACTTGATAGTTTTTCGTAAAGCAGTTTCCTAAAATCATTCCCATTGTTTTCATAGTTTTCCCATGCGTTTTCGCCATCGAGTGCCACTGTCACTACCAAATCTCCAGAATTATTCAATTCCTGATACTTGTGGAGAGCCGATATAAAATCGTTGACTGCATCTTCAGCACTCATCTGGGAGTATTTGAAAGATATCCTGTTGGAAAGATCTGCATCCCTGAAAAATGCCACTATGTCACCATACTTTGTGTGGATTTTGTAAGGTATGAAGAGATTTCTTTTATCAGATATCGACACTCCAGATTTTTTGAGTATTGTCTCATCTGTCACGAACCATTCAACACCTGCTTTTCTCATGAGCGAGACGGTTTCCATAGAAACCGCTTCTTCCGAAGGCCACATTCCTTCAGGCTTCACTCCAAATACCGATTCGAAGTATTTAATTCCTCCTTCTATCTGTCCCAGCGCGTCATCTTTCCATCCCATTTTTATTAGGAGGGGAAGTATTGGGTGATATTTAGGAGAGGTTGTGAGCTCCACTTTCCCATTTTTAAAAATCTCTCTGTACTTTTCAACAACTGAAGATAAAAGTTCTTTCTGTTTTTTCATGATGATCATCAAATCATCTTTTGTGTAGTGCTCTTTATCAAGAAGTTTTGAAAGCTCAGGGTCTGATTTTATGTAGTCTATGTTTATCCAGTACAGATTCCAGCATGCCTTGAGATCGAGTATATCCTGATCGGTGAATTTTTCTCCTTTTACCTTCTTCTCCATGAGCTCTCTATATCTTTTGTGAGCGTTGACAAATCTTGGATTTATATCGAAGAAGTGATCTATTATGAATTTCCTTTCAGAATCCGTGAGTTTATTTTCAGGCTTTAGAGTTAATCTTTGATACTCATCAGTTGCGCCATTGAGATAATCTCGAAGCTGTATTAAAAGGGATGGAACGATGTTGAATGTTACTTTTCCGTTCTTCAGGTAATCTCTGACGAGATCTGCCATGTATGGATAATCATTCACGCCATGCATCCTCACCCATGGCATCGTATAGCTATTAGATCCAGGAATCTTGTAAAGGGGCTGGTGGTGATGCCAGATAATTATTAGATTTATAGGGGGATTTGCTGTGAAAATCGAAACTACCGTAAATATTAAAATTAACGAAAAAAATTTTTTCATTTCTTTCACCTCCTCGTTGTGATTATAACCGATATTAGCTGTATAATCTTAGCAGGGGTGATAGAATGAGACGAGTTAGTTTTGAAGGGTTAGAAAGACTTTCAGATTTCGAGGTTGATGTCAGGTTGATTCACAGCAAGAGTTCAAATATAAGTCTCGTGAATCTCAACGAGGGAGAGAGTTTTGAGATAGAGAAGTCAGATTTTGAAGTTCATGTTGTAGTCCTTTCGGGAGAAATTGAGATGATCTCGGGGAGTATTCAGGATATATTCAAGGCGGGGTGCCTCGCATCAATACTCCCGCATCAGAATGTATACATAAACTCTCTTAAGATTAGCAGGGTGTTAGTCATCAGAGACAATCCTGTCTGGGTTATGAGAGCTAGAAGGAGCGTCAGGAAATTTTCAAGCGTTCCAGTGTCAAAAGATTTGATACTCAAGGTTATAGACAACGCCAGACTTGCGCCGAGCGGTGGCAACATCCAGCCTTGGAAGGTTTATCTGACCTCTGATTCTGAGAAGAAAAAACTTCTATCAGAGTTTTCTTTCAACCAGCAACACGTCAGTCAGGCTCCCTGGGTTTTGGTCATCACGGCGATTCCAGAAGAAAGTGAGAAAGAATACGGACTTAGAGGGAGAGAGCTCTATTCAATACAAGACACGGCAAATTTAGCTCTTTACATAATGCTCTCTGCAAAAGCGTTTGGGCTTGATAGTTGCTGGGTTGGAGAATTCGATGAGGAAAAGGTTCGAAAAGTTATAAGCGCACCTGAGAATGAAAGGCCAGTTGTAATAATTCCAATGGGGTATGGGGAAGAATCTCCAGCTGCTCCTGAGAGGAAACCTCTCAACGAGATACTGGTAGAATTTTAGTATAATTAAAGTTTGGAGGGCAAATCATGCCTGTTTTGGTATTGAGTGGAGAGTCAGAACTCTCCAAGGATAGGAGAGTAAATGAGATAAGGCAAAATTTTGGTGGTGAATATATAAGGATTCACCCGGAGGATACTGACAAAATTTCTCTAATAAATTCTTACACAAAGAACTTAGGGATGTTCAGCCAAAAAGTCGTTTTGGATGTACTTGACTTTGACTCCTGGAAGTCGAAAGAGAAAAAAGAGCTTGTCTCGATTATTGAAGCTATACCAGAGGAAGTTTTTTTGATTATCAGATCAAAGAAATCCATAAAGGGACTGGAAAGTGAAGAGTTTCCTCTTCCCAAACCGTGGGAGAGAGAAAAGTGGCTAAAGCTTATCAAGGAAAAATTCTCTTCTTTTGGGTTAAAGGTTTCCGATGAAACGGCTGAGTATTTTTTAGATCTAGTTGGAACGGATGAATACAGGATAGAGTCGGAGATTGAAAAGCTCAGTCTTTACTGTTCAGAAGAGGTAAGCATAGACGACATAAACGAGGTAACATATAGGTCTACACATGCTGCTGTAGATGACTTGTGCTTCTCAATATCAGAAAGGAGATACGATGAGGCACATAGGATACTTCCAGATGTTCTAGTAGTCTCAGATCCCATAATGGTGGTGGCGTCGATAGCAAAACATTTTGAAGATCTTTTCAAGCTCAAGGTTTCTGTCAAGGAAAAGGAAAAGTATTCCTGGCCGGATGTTTCGAAGTATTCAAAAGAGGTCAAGATACCGCTGCCGAAGGTTGCCCGTTTTCTGGGATTCAAATTTAAGGGTTGGAAGAACACCCCGTTTAACCATATAAAAAACTATTCAAAAGAGGAGCTAGCAGATACATTGAAGAAGATCTATATCCTTGATAGATCTGTAAAGTCAGATGGAAATCCTCAAGTTCACATACACTCTTTCATAGAATCTCTTAGGAGGGATTTTGATGTGTGACATGATAGATAAGATGATCAGAGGCGAACTCATAGATCCCATAACAAGGCTTCCAAACGAGAAGTTCCTGGAAGAACTCTCTAAAGATTCTTCAGATGGATACCAGATCCTTGAGGTATCAGTGACTCTGGAGAATTTGGATAAGACCTACAAAAACATAGCGATAAGCAAGGTGGCTTCGGTTATAAAGCATTCCGTTAGAATACCAATGGATATGGTTGTCAGAACGGGAGAATATGATTTTGCTGTGATAATGGGAAATTCCGATGAAAGCTCTGCTAAGATAGTAGCTGATAGATTGAGAACAAACCTCAGTTATTTGAGCATGGGACTTGGTGGAAAGACAGTCAGAGTGAAACCCATTGTTAGAATTGGAAAGTGAAAAGGAATGAAATTCTGAAAATTATCAGATGCGACTGCTCAAAGCAGGAAAATTATCATCTCTAAAAGTGCGCTTGTTATCTGCAGAAAATCACAACTTTTGAATTAAAAGAATTTCTAAGTTTTCTTTTTTCATGACATACAGCAACCTCGCTTATAAATCTAAATTTGCAAGCATCAAGCTGTTTAAGATAGCTAGATTCTTTCACTTGCAACTATACATGATATTTGCAAGGTCATTGGCAGAAACGCGATTATTTTCATCTACATAGCTTTTTCAGCTCATTCGTTTCGAAAAATACCATCTATGATCAGCTTTTGATCACTCTCGATCATCAGCGAACTTAACTATCCAAAAATCGTAGTTTCCATGACTTTCAGACACATCTCCATCGTTTGAGCCCGTATATCCAGCCATCACATAGTTTCCATCACTTGTCTGCTGAACAGAAAATGCTCCATCGTAGTTGGTACCCCCAAACGCTTTTTTCCAGGCTATGTCCCCATTTTTGTCAAGTTTTACCACCCAAGCATCGTATCCTCCATGATTTCTGCTAACATCCTTATCATTTGATTTTGCCTGCCCAGCCACTATGTATCCACCATCACTCGTCTGCTGAACAGAGTATGCGTAATCATAATCAGATCCCCCAAGTGGCACCTGCCAAACTAAGTTTCCATTTTCATCAAGCTTAATTACCCAGTAGTCCCATCCTCCATGATTTCCTGACACATCTCCAATATTTGACCAGGTGTAACCGGCCACTATATATCCTCCATCACTTGTTTGTTGAACCGATTGCGCTATATCATCGTTAGTTCCTCCAAATTCTTTCTTCCAAAGGGTATTTCCACTGCTGTCAAACTTTATCACCCAATAAACTTTACCGCTCTTGTGTAAATCTTCTCCACTTGATACTGTGTAACCAACCACTATGTATCCTCCATCACTTGTTTGCTGGACCGATTGCGCTTCATCATCTCCGAATTTTTCGATAGCCTTTTCCCAGGCTATGTCTCCATCTTTGTTAAGCTTCACTACCCAGAGATCTTCTCCTTTACGACTCCCGCTTACATCTCCATCGTTCGAGCTCGTATATCCAGCTACTATGTATCCACCGTCAGAAGTCTGCTGAATGGAATATGCCCCGTCGTTGTTAGATCCTCCGAGAGTTTTTTGCCATACTATATCTCCAGTATTGCTAAGCTTTACTACCCAAGCATCATAACCTCCGTGATTTCCTGACACATCTCCATCGCTTGAATTGGTATATCCAGCAACTATGTATCCTTCATCTGTGGTTTGCTGTACAGAATATGCCTCATCGCTACCAGATCCCCCAAGCGCTTTCTTCCATATCACGTTTCCATCTCTGTCAAGCTTTACTACCCAGGCGTCATAGTTTCCATGATTTCCAATCACATCTTCATCATTTGACCAAGTATACCCAGCTACTATATACCCTCCGTCGCTGGTCTCTTGGATCGATCGTGCTTCATCAACATCAGTCCCCCCAAGAACTTTCTGCCAAATTATTCTAGATTCTGCAGCTGCTCCATTGCTTGTTTCAGATTTAAAACTTATGTTTACAACTACATTCGTTGTTTTACCTGCCTTTATTTCAACATTCGTAGATCCACTCCCTACCTCTGTCTCGCTCTCATATAGCTCTGCTACCACGCTCCATATTCCCGGCTTTAAATTGTTTATCGTTCCATAAGCTCTGTTTTTCTCCGAGTCTATTATCAGATCTGTTCCTTCGGTTAATCCATTCTCATGAGTCATATCTATATGCACTCTAGTTATGTCGTATCCAAAAGTTTTTGCACCGCTGATATTGATGTCGAATACCGCTTTTCCTGTATCAAGCGTCTGCACTTTAGAGCAACCCGCAAGAAGAATAGCTAATCCTATTCCAAAAGCCATCGCTAAAAGTACCTTTCTCATTTTTGCCACCTCCTTATGGAAATAAATATTTAAAGCAGAAATATCTTTTTTCTATACCCGGAGGAACACCTTGTTTATGAGCGAAAAACCGTATGTTTTAACCTCACCGCTGAGCCTTCGTTGATCAGAAAACTAAAAAGGATTTTTAAAATAACAACGAAGCGGCGGGATATTGAATTTAAAGATCTTTCACAGTGGTTATAATGTTTTTTATCTACCGTTTAAAGATAAATAATACCATTTATTTACTAAGACTCCCAAAGCGAAAGATTCGTTTGACACACATAAAAATAGATAGGTTGTTATTTGATAGATCAAAAGCAACATTGATGGAAGACCTTAAGTATATTTGATATGTGGAAAAGAATAATTTTGTTCTTCGTTGTAGAATATAAGCTATGTGGGAGTATCGCTTTTACAACTGGGAGGATCAGTGGATAAAAAGATTCTCAAAGAAGCATGAAATATCAGAAAATCTAGTAAAATTGGTGATCCTCATCGAGGATAAACGGTTTCTAAGGCATAAGGGAATAGATTTGATAGCGTTGATGAGAGCTTTCCTAAGAAATTTGGCGACTCTCAAGGTAAAGCAAGGTGCCAGCACTGTCTCTCAACAGTTGTTTAATATCAGCTTTTTGGAGAACTGTGGCAATTTCGGTAGAGTAAAAAGAAAGCTATTAAAGTTTATAGGATCATATTTTTTGGAAAGATGCCTTGGTAAAGAAGAAATCCTTAAAAAGTATCTTTTACATGTTTATTTTGGGCAGTCATACTTTGGAGTAAAGGAAGCTGCCCATGGGTACTTTTCCAGTTCCCCTGATAAGTTAGAACTTTCACAAAGTTTTTTCTTAGCCGAGAGGATTGCTACTCCTAATAGATTTAGAGAAAGTCGAGTAATTAAGGTTTTAAGAAGGAAAGAGATAAGAAAACTGTTTTCTAAAAAGGAATTGGACAGTTTATACAGTATTTATAAAA
>WGAO01000027.1 GCA_015489065.1 Thermotogaceae bacterium
CACATATAATACGCGACCATGATATATCAGATGCTGAAAGTATCGAGCGATTTGTAGAAAAAGTCTTGAAAAACTCCAGAAAAATCAGAATTGGATACTACTTAAGGGGTGAATCAATGAGAAATAGTCATGATAGATTCACAAAAGCTTCTGAAAAATCAGAAATGGCTAAAGTTGAAAAGATCATAGAAGGTGTGATAAAGATTGCTAAAAAGTTGCTAAAAGAAGGTGTCAAAAAGCTAAAGAACGAACTCAAATCTTTATTTTCTGAAGATTGAAATAGCGCCCCTTTCGGGGCGCTGCTATCACCTTCCCCTTCTTCCTTTTTCATGACCTCTCCTTGAATATCTCCCTCCTCTGCCTCTTCCCGATCTTCCCGCAACTCTCACCCCGTTTTCCAAGAGTCTGTTGAAGTTTTCAAGATGATTCTCAGATCCTTTTTTTAGCCTTTCGTAGACGAATTTCACATCTTCGTTATCAACTTTTTCGAGCTTTTCCTCAAGATCTGCTATGTCCAGCTTTTCAATTTCCGCTCCGACGCTCAGGGCATTTTCCAGGGATTTCGAGCCTTTCTCGACTAACTCCGTATAGAGCTTTTGGAATTTCTCCGTTTTGAATTCTCCTTCTTTAAGATCTGTCACTGGATTCTCGAGCTCGTACTTTTCTATCAATACCTTGAGCGCGTTCATATGAATCTGTTCACTCTCGGCTATTCTCTCAAATGCCGGAATTTTCCATATCTCGTAGAGTTTGAAGTACACGTCTCTTGCCAACTTTTCCTCCTCTATCATCTCAAGAATTCCGAATACTTCTTCTTCTGAGAGTTCCTCTTTTGGCATGGAAAGCACAACGCTTCCAACATCTGCCGGACGGTGCGATCTTCTGTTTGGACCTCCAAACGCCAGAGCTACGGAAAGAGCGAGAGCCAGTATCACCAAAACTTGAAACTTCCTCATACCTACCACCTCCTGTAAAGATTTTCTACGCTTCATAAGTTACCCTTTAATCCTTAAGAAATCCTTTGAAAACTCTTAGAAAAGTCTTAGAAAATTTTGGTTTAAAATACAGAAAAAACGGAGGTAGAAGATGGAAGGCAGATGGATAAAAGTTAGAGGAGCGCGGGTTCACAACTTGAAGAATATCGATGTAGATATACCAAAAGGAAAAATAGTAGTTATAACAGGGCTTTCCGGATCTGGAAAGTCCTCTCTGGCAGTTGATACGATACATGCTGAGGGTCAAAGAAGGTATTTAGAGTCTCTTTCAACTTACGCCAGGCAGTTTCTCGGTGAGCTAAAAAAACCGGAAGTCGAATCTATAGAAGGGCTCTCTCCAGCGATAGCGATAACCCAGAGAAGCGTCTCTCACAACCCAAGATCAACTGTTGGAACCGTCACAGAGATATACGATTACCTGAGGATTCTCTATTCAAAAATTGGGATTCCTCATTGCCCAATATGCGGAAGGCCTCTAAGCAAAATGAGCGTTGATGAGATAGTGAGTGATATCTTGGAGAAATTTCATGGAAAGAAGGTTCTGATCTTATCACCTCTTTATAGCGAGAAAAAAGGCACTTTTAGGAAAGAGCTTGAGGAGATAGAGAAAAAAGGATTCATCAGAGTTGAGATAGATGGGAAAGTCAAAAGAATAGAAGAAATAGAAGAGCTCGATAAAAACAAAAGACATACACTTAAAATAGTTGTTGACAGGCTGAACATCCGCAACGAAATAAAAAGCAGGCTATTTGACAGTGTTGAGATAGCTCTGAAAGAGAGTGGCGGATTCGTCGAGATAAAAGAAATGAATTCAGAAGATGGAAAATTTTACAGCGAGAAGCTCTCATGTCCCGTTCACAGAATAGGATTTCCAGAGATAAATCCAAAACTTTTCTCTTTCAACAGTCCATATGGTGCATGTGAACATTGTCATGGACTTGGATTCACAACTGAAGTGGATCCTGAGAGTGTTGTTGATGAGAGTTTGTCAATAGAAGATGGAGCAATTATTCCATATCGCTGGGATGGCAGGCTTAAGTGGAGAGTAATAAAAGCGGTTCACAGAAAATTCGGGGTGTACCCGAAGGGACCGTTCAAAGATCTCCCAGATGAGATTAGAGACTTCATCTTGTTTGGTGATAAGGATCATGAAGGTGTGACAGAAAAAGTGAAAAGATGGTACCAAGGTACTGAGTCCGAAGACATGAAGAGCTGGATCGAAGGAAAATTTATAGTCAAAAGAACTTGCCCGGTATGTAACGGAAAGAGGCTCAGAAAAGAAGCTCTATCTGTAAAGATACTAGGAAAGAACATAATAGAGTTCACGGAGATGAGTATAGAAAAAGAGCTTGAATTTATAAAAAAACTCAAAGATAGCTTGAATGAGAAGGAAAGAAAAATCGTTGGGGAGGTCGTTGAGGAGATAGAGAAAAGGCTTTCCTTTTTGGTAGATGTCGGTCTATCTTACATAACGCTTAACAGGAATGTCGAGACTCTATCTGGAGGGGAATCTCAGAGGATAAGACTAGCAACTCAGATAGGTTCGGGGCTCACCGGCGTTGTTTATGTTCTTGACGAACCAACAATCGGCCTCCATCCGAGGGATACACACAGACTTATAAATACTCTGAAAAGACTTAGAGATCTAGAAAATACGGTGATAGTTGTAGAACATGACGAGGATGTGATAATGAAATCGGATTGGATAATAGATCTTGGCCCTGGTGCTGGTGAGAACGGTGGATATGTCATTTATCAAGGCAGCGTGAAAGATCTTCTAAAGAGAGCTCCCGAAGAATCCCTCACTGCGGCGTATCTCACAGGTAGAGTTAAAAAAGATATCAGAGAGAGAAGAAAAACAGATTTCGGGAGCTTGAAAATTATCGGAGCGAGGCATAACAACTTAAAAAATATAACTGTGGAGATCCCTCTTGGAAAATTCGTAGTGATTACAGGAGTTTCTGGCTCTGGAAAATCCTCTCTTGTTATGGATACCCTCTATCCTGCACTCAGAAATATGATAGACGGAACTAGAATGGAAACCGGAAAATTTGAAAGAATTGAGGGTTACGAGAAGATTGCAAGAGTTATAGCAATAGATCAATCACCTATAGGAAGAACTCCAAGAAGTACTCCTGCGACTTACACGAAAGTTTTTGATGAGATAAGAAATCTCTTTGCAATGCTCCCAGAGTCAAGGGCAAGAGGTTACAGTAAGAGCAGATTTTCCTTTAACTTAAAAGGTGGAAGATGTGAAGCCTGCCAAGGACAGGGATATGTAAAAATAGAGATGCTATTCATGCCAGATGTTTATGTCGAGTGCGATGTATGTCATGGAAAGAGATACAACTCAGAAACCCTTCAGGTTAAATACAAGGGAAAGAGCATAGCGGATGTTCTGAATATGAGCGTAGATGAAGCGCTAAGTTTCTTTAAAAATATCCCTAAGATTAAGAAGATCTTGCAGATACTTCACGATGTCGGGCTTGGATACATAAGACTCGGTCAACCTGCAACGACCCTTTCTGGTGGAGAAGCGCAGAGAGTAAAACTAGCCTCCGAACTTAGAAAGACTGGAACCAGCAGAACACTATATATATTGGACGAGCCTACTATAGGCCTTCACATGGACGATGTGAGAAAGCTTGTAGATGTTCTTCACAGGTTGGTAGATAGAGGCAACACGATTTTGGTGATAGAACACAACCTCGATGTCATAGCGAGCGCAGATTGGATTATAGACCTCGGACCAGAAGGGGGAGATGATGGCGGAGAGATTGTTTGCGTTGGCACTCCAGAAGACATATCAGAGTGTGAAAAATCCTACACAGGGAGATATCTCAAGGATTATTTAAAGAAGTTATCTTGAATTCGTACATGGCTTCTACAAAAGGAATTGGCGCCAATTTTCCTCTATCCCACGCCTTTTTGCCAGCGCTTATCGGAAGTATGAGATCTGCATCAAGCTTGATGCCAAGACTTCCTTTCCAAATCGGAAATGAGTATCCGACACCCACGCCAGTCAGATACAGCTGCTCACTTTGGTATGGAAATACTACAATCGCTTTGGTGTTCCAGATGATGGAAAAGTTTTCTTTTACAATATACTCCACTTCTACAGACGGTGAGAAGATATAGACCCAATGGGAAGGATTTTTCTCATCTGGCCCCACAACAAAGCCTAAAGAACCTCCCACTCCGAAATTTTCCATTTTGTAGTAAATCCCAACATATGGGAACGCCGTTCCCGATACAGCAAACCCTATTGAAAATGAAAAATAACCGGCTAATAACGTTGAAACAAAAGCAGTGGATATGAGAATAAAAAGAGTCTTCCTCATTGTTTTTTCGCCTCCAAAAAGTATATTACCACTTTTGGGAAGGATTTCTCAAAATTACATTTCCGTACCTCAAGAGTTCTCCTTGGGATCTTTCAACGATATCCTTCGTCTTGAACGGGCCAAATGGTGAGTCTACTTCAAGAAATTCATCATTTTTATTGATCACTTGAAAATCCTCAACATTTCCCCTTATGAAGATTCCACCCTCGGTTTTCTCAAGAACAACGAGTGCAACAACAACAAAGTCATGGGATAAAGAGACATGAACGAAGTTGAACACAACTGGAAAATCCTTATAAATTGCTATCTGGGGCTTGCCATTATTTCCAGTGATAAATTCAACATCTTTGAACGAATTCCCATCTATTCCAGTTCCCAGTGCTTTGAAAAACGCTTCTTTAAGTGCAAACCGCCCGGCAAGATATTCCATCTTGTTCTTTCTGGACTCGAATTCTTTCATTTCAGGAGCTGTTAGGATCTTTCTAGATAGTTTCAGGTCGACCCTCTCTATTCTCAGAACATCTACACCCACACCAACGATCAAAGTATCAGCTCCTATCAAACATCGCGTAGAAAAAGAATTTCATCAGCCTAAAAATATTCTTCCATCTCCTTGGATCTTGAGAGATTCTGTAGAGCCATTCAAGACCAGCTTCTATCATCCAGTTTGGAGCACGCTTTTTAAACCCAGACAAAACATCAAAAGTCCCTCCAACTCCCATGAATAACCCTTTATCGAACTTATCAATGTTTTTGTGTATCCAAAGCTCCTGTTTAGGGATACCCATCGCAACGAGAACAACATCAGGTTTCTTACTAACTATCTCTTCAATTGGTCCATTCCCCTCAAAATACCCATGATGATATCCGCAGATGTTCAAACCCTTTGCGTTGAGAACTTTAGCTAACCTTGACACTACTTCTTCCCTTGCACCAAGAAGATAGAATTTCCAATCTCTATTAACTCCCTCATTTATCAAATCCTTTGCAAGTTCTACACCGGGATACTTCCCTATTTTTTTCCCTTTGAATCTGGCGGCGATGACTATTCCCGTACCATCTGGTACAACAAGATTCGCACTCTTTAATGCATTCCTATATTCTTTGTCCTCTTTAGCCTTCAACATTATAAGCGCGTTGGCTGTAACGACAAAAGTTCGCTGGGAGGAGCTGATTCTCTGAATAATATCTTTCAATATCTCCTCTCTTGGCCTTTCATCGATCTCTATTCCGAAGAGCTTCATACATTCAAAACAGGCTTTATGTCTATCTTCCATCCAGTGAGTTTTGCGGCAAGTCTAACATTCTGACCATCTTTTCCTATGGCGAGAGGCATATGATTTGGTGGAACTAAGACTCTCGCAACTTTTCTTTCAGGATCTAATATGTCAATTTCAGTTACAGGGGCTGGAGCCAAGGCGTTCGCTATAAATTCTTTTGGATCTTCGGACCACTTCAGTATATCGACCTTTTCTCCCTTGAGCTCTCTCATGACAGAATTTATCCTGACTTTTCCCTCACCTATACATGCACCGACAGGATCTACATTGATCTCGTTTGATATCACTGCAACCTTTGTTCTTATCCCGGCCTCCCTTGCTATAGCCTTTATCTCAACAATTCCCTCTTCTATCTCAGGAACTTCAAGTGCGAGAAGACCCGCCACAAATTCAGCCACTCTTCTACTGACAAATATTTTCGGGCCTTTTCTTGTCTTCTCAACTTTGCTTATGTAGACTTTTATCATGTCCCCGGCAGATATACTCTCTCCAGGAATCCATTCTCTTCTGAGAAGCCTTGTCTCTATCTTTCCAATTCTTATATCAGCCCAATCTTTCGTAACCCTTATGACCTCACTCGTTCTAACCGTCCCTTCAAAATCGGAATATTGCTCGTAGAGCTTTATCTTCTCTAGCTCTCTTATTTGCTGGACGAGAACCTGCTTGGCCGTCTGAGCGGCAATCCTTCCGAACTTCTTCGGATTTACCTCAACCTTTATCTGAGAACCAATCTCTACTTTTGAGTTGTGCTTTTTAGCGTCTTCAAGTGATATTTGCTTCAATTCATCTTCCACTTTTTCCACGACTTCCAATATGTGGTAAATTCTGATGTTCCCGGTTTTCCTATCGATTTCAACCACTATATTGTCAAGATCGACCCCTTTCTGAACACCCAGGTGCTTTTTATAAGCGTTTAGAAGAGCCTTCTCCAATATCTCCAAGACTTCTTCTTTCATTATTCCCTTCTCTTTTTCGAGCTGCTCCAATGCCTCCAAAAGCCCAAAATTCATAAATCCACCTCCTCATATCTCCGGTTCAAGATTGGCTCTTTTCACATCACTCAAATTTACGGTTATCTCTTTTCCCTCATCATCGAGTATTACCTTGTCATCTCCATAAGACTTTATCCGCGCTATAATCGCTCTGCCATCTTTCAAAACAAATTTCGCGAGTTTCCCAACAAATCTCTTGTAATCCTTCTCACCTCTCAAAGGCCTATCAAGGCCAGGCGATGAAACTTCGAGTATATATCTTCTCGTTATAATGTCCTTCGCATCAAGCCACATCTCTAGATCTCTCGATACTATCTCACAATCTCTTATTGATACATATCCAACTGGATTGTCTATCGTCAAGCGCAGAACCCAACCTCTTCCTTCTCTTCTGAATGTCAGGTCAAATACTTCAAGTCCATACTTGTTGACTATTTTTTCTGCCTTTTCTCTTATCATATCAAGGTCAATTTCAAACATGTCTCTCACCCCGCAGTGTAAAGAAAATCCGGGACAAAGTGTCCCGGTACTCTGGCGGAGGGAGTGGGATTTGAACCCACGGGCGGCTTGTGGCCGCCATGCGCTCTCCAGGCGCACGCCTTAGGCCGCTCGGCCATCCCCCCTCGCATATCGCCAAGGGATTTTATCACAAGGCGTGAGGATATTTCAATATGTCCTGGCTTTGTTAGAGTCTATCAATGCGAGGAAATCTTCGTTGCTCTTAGTCTCTCTGAGTTTCTTTATTATGAGATTTAGTCCCTCCTCCTCACTCATTGTAGCGAGCATTCTACGGAGAATCCAGACCTTTTTCAGCGTTTCTTCGTCAAGAAGAAGTTCTTCTCTTCTCGTTCCAGATAGCATTATATTTATCGCAGGGAAAATTCTCTTGTTTGCCAGCTGCCTTGACAAAACCAGTTCCATGTTCCCCGTGCCTTTGAACTCCTCGAATATAACCTCATCCATCTTCGAGCCGGTTTCCACAAGAGCTGTGGCAACTATCGTGAGTGATCCACCTTCCCTGACATTCCTCGCAGCTCCAAAAAATTTCTTTGGTTTCACCAAAGCCGCCGGATCTACTCCGCCTGAGAGAAGTTTTCCGGAAGGCTCTACAGAGATGTTGTAAACCCTCGCAAGTCTTGTTAGAGAATCCAAAAGGATTATGACATCCTTTCCAAATTCTACCTGTCTTTTTGCCATTTCAAGTGTTAATTCTGCTACCTTTGTCTGATGACGAGGCTCCATATCAAAAGGCGCGGCTATCACTATAGCATCTGTAGATTCCTTTATATCTGTAACTTCTTCTGGCCTCTCATCTATCAAGAGAATTATCCTAAATGTATCCGGATGGTTTGTAGCTACGCCATTTGCAATTTCTTTGAGTATCGTAGTTTTACCAGCCTTTGGCGGTGAAACTATCATGCCGCGTTGTCCTTTACCTATTGGAGCGAACATATCTATTATTCTGGTTGAAAGCACTGATGGCTCCGTCTCAAGTATGAACTTTTCCCTGGGATAGTCTGGAGTTAGGTTTTCAAAGTTGATCCTCTCGCCACTTTTTTCCGGTGGGAACCCGTTCACAGCGGTTATCTTTATCATAGCAAAATATTTCTCGCCGTTCTTTGGGGGCCTTATTATTCCTTTAACTATGTCACCTGTGTTGAGGTTGAACTTTCTTATCTGGGAAGGAGAGACATAGATATCTTCTGAAGATGGAAGAAGGTTATCTTTCACTGGCCTGAGAAATCCAAAACCTCCATTCTCATTTATGTCAAGTACCCCTTCTCCCGTAAAATATCCTTTCTCTTCCTGCTGCTTCTTCAATATCTCGTTTATGAGTTCCCTCTTTCTGTAACTTGTATACCTCGGTATTCCGTACTTTTTCGCAAGTTTATAGAGCTCTTTCACCGTCATGTTCTCCAGCTCTGTTATGTCAAATACTTCGAGAACATCATCCGACAAATCACTTCACCTCCCCAATAGCTTTTCTGTACTCTTCCCAGTCTTTCATGAACCTCTCTATTCCTATGTCTGTTAGAGGATGCTTGAACAGCTTTTCGAGAACGGCAAATGGCATTGTGACTATGTCAACTCCCATCAAAGCTGCTTCTACGACATGCATTGGATGCCTTATAGAAGCGGCTATTATCTCTGTTTCAAAGGCGTAGTTTGCGAATATAACTGCTATCTCTTCAAGCATCTTCAAACCGTCGGACGAAACATCATCTACCCTTCCTATAAATGGGCTGACATAAGTAGCTCCAGCTTTCGCAGCCAGAACAGCTTGCATCGGTGAGAACACAAGCGTTGCGTTTGTCTTTATGCCTTTCTCGCTTAAGACCTTTATCGCTCTAACCCCGTCTTTTGTAAGAGGTATTTTTATAACGACATGTTCGTCAAGCTTCGCGAGCTCCTCTGCTTCTCTGACCATCCCCTCCCAATCGAGAGCCGTGACTTCTGCCGAGACCGGACCTTTAACAAGCTCACAGATCTCCTTTATCCTCTCTTTAAATGGAGCCTTTTCCTTTGATATAAGAGTAGGGTTGGTAGTAACTCCATCCACTATACCCCATTCTACTCCACGCTTTATCTCCTCAAGATTGGCAGTATCGAGAAAAATTTTCATAAAATCACCTCCGGGAAATTTCCATGCTTGGAAAGGACTTGGTAGGCCTCTCACTTGTATATTACTACCCATTGAATAAAAATATCAAGTATTTTCAAATTCTTGAAAATTCTCCCACAAATAATAGTATACAAATCTAGAACATAGTCATGGGTCCCTTGGGCTCTGGCAACTTCACATCTTTGGCTTTCTCTCTCACCATATTAACGAATTCGTCTTCTGTTATTATTTTAACACCTAGTTCTTTCGCCTTTTTCAGCTTAGAACCGGGATTCCTTCCAACTATCAAATAATCTGTGTTCTTTGAAACGCTAGAGCTCACTTTGCCACCAAGTGACTCTATAAACTCTTCTATTTCTTTTCTGCTCCATCTGCTCAGCTCACCAGTTATAACAAATCTAAGTCCTTTTAAAACATCGGATTTTTTCACATTTGACTTCATATTCACCCCGGCTTTTTTCAGCTTCTCTATTATTTCTCTAGTCTTTTCGTTATCGAAATACTCTCTGATCGATCTCGCTACCTCTTCTCCTATACCCTCTATTTTGACTAGCTTCTCTTCTGATGCTGACATAATCTCATCCAAACTCGAAAAATTCTCAGCAAGAATCTTTGCAAGTTTTTTGCCAACAAGGGGTATTCCAAGACCTGTAATCAGCCTTTCAAGCGGATTGCTTTTGGATTTTTCGATCTCTTTCATAATTTTTGCTATTGTTCTCTGACCTATTCCCGATCCAAGCTGCGCTAGATCAAAGGGTGTCAAGTAGTATATATCTGCTATGTCTTTGACTATTCCGGAATCCACAAGCTTTTCTATAAGCTTCTCACCCAGCCCATCTATGTTCATCGCATCTCTCGACACAAAAGTCATAAGCGCTCTTTTCAACTTTGCAGGACAATGCGGATTGAGGCATCTTATGGCAACTTCGTCAGGATTGAGCTTGCCAACTTTTCCTCCACACACAGGACAACTTTTCGGTGGCTCTATCGGCTTTTCACTCCCATCTCTCAGATCGGTTATCACTTTAACGATTTGCGGTATTATTCCACCCGCCTTTTCGACAAAGACCCAGTCTCCTATTCTTATGTCCTTCTCTTTTATGTATTCAAAATTGTGGAGTGAAGCTCTCTTGACAGTCGTTCCTTCAAGCCAGACAGGTTCTAGCTCTGCTACCGGGGTGATAACGCCAGTTCTTCCAACCTGCATAGATACTCCAATTATCCTCGTTCTCGCCTGCTCTGCTGGAAACTTGAAAGCTATAGCCCATCTTGGGGACTTAGAAGTCTCTCCAAGAATCTTTTGATGCTCGAAGGAATTTACCTTAACTACAACACCGTCCACCCAGTAATCGAGCTCTTTTCTTCTGTTAATCCACTCTTTCCAGTAATCGATCACTTCCTCTATGTTTTTGCAAAGCTTTGAATGCGGATTGACTTTGAATCCGAGCTTTTTTAAATACTCAAGTGCATCCCATTGAGTCTCTACTCCAAACTTTTCCGGATTTACGAGATAGTACATAAAAGAATCGAGCATTCTCTTTGCAACGACAGATGTGTCAAGTTGCCTTATAGTACCAGCAGTGGCGTTTCTGGGGTTCGCAAAAGGGGGCTCTCCATTTTCTTCTCTTTCTTCGTTTATTTTCTTGAATTCGTCAACTGGCATGTATATTTCTCCGCGGACTTCCACATCAACTTTTTCCCTCAACCTGAGTGGAATCGATTTCACCAGCTTTATGTTTTCACTAACATCCTCCCCTTCTGTTCCATCTCCTCTTGTTATCGCTATTCTGAACTTCCCACTTTCATATCTCAGGGCTATTGAAACTCCATCTATCTTGAGCTCAGCAACATATTCCACACTCTTAACTCCTAAAATTCTTTTAACTCTTTCATCAAATTCTCTAATATCTCTCTCATTATATGTGTTATCAAGGCTGAGCATAGGTTGAGAGTGCTTGACCTTTCTAAAACCGTTTAAAACTTTTCCACCGACCCTCTGAGTGGGAGAATCCGGCGTGACAATTTGAGGATATTTTTTCTCAAGCTCTATGAGGCGCTTCATGAGCTTGTCATATTCCTCATCCGTTATCACAGGATCTGCCAGAACATAGTATCTGTAGTTGTGATACTCTATCTCATCTCTGAGCCTCTCAACTTCTTCCAATATGTCTTTTGGAACATCCATCGATTTACCTCCCATCGTTCATTCTGTCCATCATATACCTAACTATCACTTGTATCGCCTTGTCGTTAAAACCACCCCTTGGAACTATTATGTCAGCACGCTTTTTTGTTGGCTCAACATAGGCATCGTGCATTGGCTTCACGGTAGAGAGGTACTGCTCTATAACCGAATCCACAGATCTTCCTCTCTCTTTTATATCTCTCTTCAATCTCCTTATGAACCTTATGTCGTCTTCTGTATCGACATATATCGCAAGATCATACAACTTGATGAGATTTTCGTAGTAGAGAGCGAATATTCCCTCAACAATGACGAAAGGTTTCGGCGAAAGCGTAACAGTCTCTTTTCTTCTCGTATATGTAGCAAAGTCATAAGTTGGAACTTCCACTGCTTTTCCACTTAAAAGATCTTTTAAATGCTTTTCCAACAGTTCATGCTCTATCATATCTGGATGATCATAGTTTTGCTTTTTTCTTTCTTCAAGCGGAAGATGAGACATGTCTCTATAGTAATTATCAAGCGGAAGTATCGAGCATCTGTTTTCCCCTACCATTTGGGCTATTCTCCTAGCCACTGTTGTCTTTCCAGAACCTGTTCCTCCACCTACACCTATTACATACACCAGTTTCACCTCTCCTCTTCCCTTATATTCTAACTCCAAGTTCTTTGATGATAAAATCACCAGGGAGGGGATAAATCTGGTACTCGCTCTTGATACATCAACAAGGAAGATCGTTCTCGCACTATTTGACGGAGATCTCTACACACTCTCTTATATGGGAAACGAGAAACACGCCGCAAAACTGGCTGTTTTGGTAAAAGAACTTACTGACGCGTCAAGGAGAAAAGCAAAAGACGTGGATCTCATAGGACTCGGTATTGGCCCAGGGTCTCTCACCGGTTTGAGAGTTGGAATGAGCTTCGCTATAGGAATCGCTTCAGTGAACGGGGCGAAGATCGTTCCCTTGAATTCCCTTGAAATAGTTGCTGAATCTATTCCATATGAGGAAGTTGTAGTAATCAGAAAAGCAAGAAAGGGATATGTGTACTTTCAGATATTTCCACACTGGAAGAAGCCAAGAGTTCTGGATATCGAAAGCGCTGAAAAAGAGATCAGGAAACTCAAGATTCCAGTGGTTGTAGGGGATGGGAAGGAACTGTTCAACTTTCGAAAATTCCCAGATTATTTTGACTATCCTTTTCCAGAGGCTTTAATAGATTTAACGATTAGAAATTCAGATAGAGCGGTTGAGTACACCGAGGTAAATCCTTTGTACATACAAAAATCCATAGCTGAAATAAACTTCGAAAAACGGGAGGGAATATCATGAAAGCAGAGAAGATGTCATACAAGAAGATATTTGTTCTCGGTTTGGGTTTTTTCGGAATATCTGTTATATGGTCTCTCTACAACGCATATGTCCCGATATTCTTAAAAGATTTCGCCTTATCTTCCTTCGTTATAGGTTTTATAATGACAATAGACAACATATTCGCCATACTCCTCCTCCCATACATAGGTGCTCTGAGCGATCAGACGAGAACAAAGATGGGCAGGAGAATGCCATATATTTTAATAGGTGCTCCTATAGCCGCTTTGTTTTTCTGGTTGATACCGATTTCCTGGGCCATGAGATCTCTGGGAATGATGATGGCGACAATAATAATAATGAACTTCGCAATGGCGATTTTCAGATCCCCGGTAATAGCACTGATGCCAGATATCACTCCATCTAAATACAGAAGCCAAGCAAATGGAATAATAAATTTCATGGGAGGACTTGGAGCACTTCTCGTATATTTTGCCGGAAAACCTCTATATGATAAAAATCCGGCATATCCGTTCTATGTCGGAGCTCTTCTAATGCTCGGAGCAAGTTTTCTCGTAGTGGCTTTGGTAAAAGAGCCTAAAGAGTACAGAACAGGAAAGAGTGGAAAGATCGACTTCTCCATGCGAAAGAGTTTCAGTGAACTTGTAGAAAATCTGAAAGATGTCTTTGCATCTAAAGAGAAATCACTTCTTCTCATGCTTATGTCCATTCTTTTGTGGTTCATAGCTTTCAACGCAATAGAGACTTTTTTTACAAGTTTTGCGAAATTCTACATAGGTATTAAAGCCAGTACAGGAACACTTGCACTCGGAGTTTTCTCACTAACTTTTATGATTTTCTCTGTTTTCGCAGGGTTCATGGGAACAAAATTCGGAAGGAAGAAAACCATGATAGTCGGACTCCTCATAATGGTATTTATAGTGATGATGTCGTATGTCTTCGCTACGAATTCTCTAAGACCACGATCTGTTGAAATTCTCAAAACTTATGAGAAACAAATAAAAGCAAAACTAGGAAGCGTTCCTCAAAGTCCTGCCGAGGCTATTGATAAATTGAAGGGTGTGGAAGGAGCAGAAGATCTTCTGAAAGATATGGAGGCATCGATGAAAAAAATTGAAAGGAAATTCCTTGTTCTCATAGGATCTGTAATGATATTTGGCGGAATAGGATGGGCAATGGTGAATGTGAACTCTCTTCCGATGGTGGTTGATATGACATCAAATGAGAAAGTTGGTGGGTACACAGGACTTTACTACTTTTTCTCCATGGCAGCTAACATAGTTGCTCCTCCACTCTCAGGGTGGATAATAGATAAGACAA
>WGAO01000028.1 GCA_015489065.1 Thermotogaceae bacterium
CTACAAAGAAGATTCTCATATCAGAGGGTTTATCAGAAAAAGACGCATCATACATAGTTGATCAGATTGGTGGTGTTCCTTGGATTATAGAAGAGATAATAGAGAGCGAAGATCCTATAGCAGAAGTTGAGAGGCTTTACAGGGATATTTTTGGTATGATGAACAATCTGCTTGGTGAACTTTACGAGATTGACATGAAAGACGAGGCTTTGAGAGTTATGAAGAAAGTTCTCGATGGAAAAGTGGAGATATCCGGCAAAGATAGAAAGATGGTGAAGGAATTATCTGAGCGCGAGGTTCTCTTTTACGATCCTGTGAACAACGAAGTGAGATTCCAGACAAGATTGCATGAAAGAGCTGCCAGAGAACTTCTGGGGGTGGAATGAATGAAGTTCTGGGACAGAGAAAAGGAAAAGAAATGGCTAAAGCATTACTTACTGACAGAGCCAAATGCGATACTTTTTGTATACGGGCCAAAATCAAGCGGAAAAACTACGCTGCTTATGAAAGTCGTAGAAGAGCTTCCTAAAGAGAAATTCATATACTATTGGTTTGACTTGAGAGAGAAATTCATAACCGGATATGAAAGCGTTATAGAACTGTTTTTCAAAAAGAAAGGATGGCTTGAGAGTTTTGTAAGTGCAGTCAGGCCAAAGATAAACTTAGGGATATTTGAACTTGACCCAGAAGTATTGAGTAGCATAAGACAGAAAGAGACAGATCCATTTGAAGAGATGAGAAAACGCCTTGAGGAAGATAGAGCGAAAGGTTTGACTCCTGTAATTGTTTTTGACAAGCTCCAAAAGCTTAAAGATATCTACCTAAACGGTGGAAATCAACGCCCGATAATAAAAGAGCTTTTCAATTTCTTTGTGCGCTTGACAAAAGTCTTGCATCTATCACACGTAATAGTAATGACATCAGACACGTTCTTTATAGAGCAAGTCTACACTGACTCCACTTTGAAGAACACATCAGAATTCTATCCTGTTGACTTTTTCGATGATAAGACAGCGAAAGATATACTCATATCAGAAGGATTAAACGAACGAGACGCTTCATACATAGTCGAGCACGTTGGTGGAGTGCCGTGGATGATGGAAAGAATTTTATCGAGTCCAGAATCTACGGAGGCAATTCAAAGATTTTACAAAGATTCCAAAGGAACATTTCAAGAGGTGCTTGATTTGATATATGAAGAAGGATGGTATGAAGAAGCAGTAAAACTTCTCAGGGAAGTTTTAGAAAACAACTTTAAGGTCAAAAAAGAAGACAAAAAGATATTGAAGAAATTGGTGGAATACGAACTGCTTTTCTACGATCCGATAAATAGGCTAGTGAAATTTCAAAGCAAATTAGACGAGAGAGCTGCAAAAGAATTACTGGAAGAATTGAAGTGAAATAAGGGCAAGATTCTTATTAGAAGGAGGCAAACCATGAAGAGAGCTCTCGTTATCGCTCCTCATCCGGATGATGAAACCCTCGGATGCGGGGGAACGCTCTTAAAGCTTAGAGATAAGGAATTTGAGACGTTTTGGGTGATATTCACAAAAGCAGACGAGAGCCTTGGGATATCTTCTGAGTGGCTCGGAAAAAGAGAAAATGAGATAAAACTCGTTTCAGAAAAATACGGGTTTTCCGATGTTTTTAAACTAAATTTCCTCACGACGAAGCTGGATACCATTCCAATGTCTGAAATGGTTGGAAAACTGTCTAAAATCATTCAAAAAGTCAAACCAAATATCGTTTTTCTCAATCATCCACACGATATACATTCAGATCACAAGGTTGTGTTTCAGGTCTCTATTAGCACTTTGAAGACATTCAGAGCAAGCTTTGTCGAAAAGATACTCGCTTGCGAAATCATAACAGAAACAGATCAGTCTCCAGCTTTCAAAGAGAACGCGTTTGTTCCAAACGTCTTTGTGGATATCACGCCATATATCGAGGAAAAACTCGAGATAATGTCAATTTACGAAAGCGAGGTCATGAAATACCCCTTGCCAAGGAGTCTGGATTCGATAAAATCTCTTGCGAGGTACAGAGGAAGCACGATAGGAGTCGAGTACGCGGAAGCGTTTGAACTTATAAGGGAGAGATGGAAGTGATTTGTGCGTTTGTAGCAAATGACGCTGGCAAATTCGCGTTTGGTAAGATGACAGATAATGGTCTTGTTGATGTCGTTATAACCATAACCAAAAACAAAGCTAAAAAGCTTGGCGTGACGAACTTTTTAGATGTGAATGAGTATACAGGGAACTACGATATATACTACGCTCGAAAATACAACTTGAAGTCTGATGAGGATATTGAATTTTTCAGAAAGTTAAAATGTGATGTAGGATTTGTTTTAGGATGGAATAGGTTAATACCAGGAGAAATTTTAAATACCTTTAAAATCGGTGTTTTTGGATTCCACGGAACACCATTCGGCCTTCCAAAGGGAAGAGGAAGATCACCGACGATATGGACGCTTGTTCTCGGATATGACAGATTTTATTTGCACCTCTTCAAGCTAACGGAAGGTGTGGACGACGGCCCGATAATCGATACACAATTTATACCTGTTTACGAGACCGATGATATATCACTCTTTCATAAAAAGACCTCGTACTGGAGCTGGAAGATGATCGAAAGATCTCTGGATAAGATCTTAAA
>WGAO01000029.1 GCA_015489065.1 Thermotogaceae bacterium
AACCCACACGGGCTACTCGCCCATCGGATTCTAAGTCCGACGCGTCTGCCAATTCCGCCACTCTCGCTGGTGACCCGGGCGGGATTCGAACCCGCGGCCCCCTGATTAAAAGTCAGGTGCTCTACCTGCTGAGCTACCGGGTCTCCGATTGCGTATTATACCACTTTCAAAGATTTTTTCCACTTGGCGGAGGCGGTGGGACTCGAACCCACAAGGGCACTGGGCCCACCGGTTTTCGAGACCGGCTCCTTAGCCAGTTCGGACACGCCTCCAACCGGGCGCTATTATGCCACAGCATGGCTCTCAAGTTCAAGTGAGGTTTTATTCCTATCATATAGGAATAGATCGCAAGCTAAAAATAAGAAATGCAGATATGAAAGAGAAGAATACTATTGCGCGAGTATGTGCAAAGACTTTAAAGATCAATGCGAAATTGTTGTTTCCAAGAGATGCCCGATGATGACAGTGAGCACTCAATAGCGCAATCTCCGGATACTGAATTTAACATGCTAGGCTGATGGGTAAGAGCTGCTCCAGTGCTGCAAGATGAGAAAATTGAATATACTGCTGCTCGTACCGTGCTGCACAGAAAAGGTTTGATTATGAGTTTTTCTCTAGGAATGATAAGAGGAGCTTGTTTAGTCCTAGCGCAGTGATGATAAGAAGGATACAGGATCTTTCTGGCATACAAAGATCTTTCCCTATACTTTCAAACATCGCGGGAAAGGTGATTACAGATGAGCCGTTTGCAACGCTTGACAGCTGGCTCTTTATGTGTATAATTTTCCTTGCGAATGGGCGCGTAGCTCAGCTGGGAGAGCGCTTCCTTGACGAGGAAGAGGTCGTAGGTTCAAGTCCTGCCGCGCCCACCAAGGTCCCCGAAAGGGGACCTTTCATTTTGAGCCGCTCTTTCCAAGATATGCTTCTATTACTCTCTCGTTTTTTGCAACTTCTTCTGGACTTCCCTGCGCTATCTTTTCACCATGATCTAAGACGGTTATCATGTGGGCAAGTCCCATAGTAAACCTCATGTCATGTTCTATAAAAAGAACAGTCGTTCCACCTTCGTTAATCCTTTTAATAAGCTCTGCAAGATCTTTCGTCTCTTGATCATTTAGTCCAGAGGCCGGCTCGTCGAGGAGCAGAAAGTCAGCTCCAGTGGCAAGGGCACGGGCTATCTCGATGTTCCTTTGAATTCCAAGTGGAAGGACAGATGCCTCCTGATCGGTATAATCTGATAAGCCACAGAGATTTATAATATCCATGGCCTTCCTTATGTTCTTCTCGCTCTTGACAATTTCTGAGAAAACTCTTAAAGATGGGTAGATCTCTTTTCCTATACCCGCCAGTACATTTTCTAAAACCGTCATTTCCGGAAAGACCCGGACTATCTGAAAAGTCCTTCCCATACCCATCATAGCTATTCTGCTGGGCCTTAAACCATCTATTCTTCTTCCTTTGAAATAGACACGGCCAGAGCTGGGTTTAATAAAACCATTTATTATGTCGAACATGGTGGTCTTCCCAGCACCGTTTGGCCCTATGAGGGCGTGTATTTCCTTTTCCTTAACTTCGAAGGAAACATCTTTCAAAGCCTGAAGTCCTCCAAATCTTTTGGATATATTCTCCACTTTCAGCACTCTATCACCTCTTGAAGAGCTTTCTAAGAATTCCGCCCTTTCCAAGGAGTCCAGACGGCTGATACATCATAACAAGAACGATTATCAATCCGTAAAGGAGCATCCTATAATCCTGTATGAACCTGAGCGCTTCTGGAAGAAATGTAAGCGTGTATGCTCCCAATATCGGACCTGAAGTCGTTCCCATTCCGCCCAAAACGAGCATTGTGAGTATGGATACAGAGACACCGAAAGAAAAATCATCCGGAAAAACCATCCCCATCTGGTAAGTCCACAAATTTCCCGCAAGACCGGCGAGTGCCCCGGATATCGTGAAGGCGTATATTTTGAAGAGCGGAACACTCACACCTATCGATTCCGCCGCCTTTTCGTTTTCTTTAACAGCTTCAAAGCCGTATCTCACATACACCTTGTTTAGATACATGTCAAAAAGTATTACTGCTACAAGCCAGATAGTCGTGTAAAGCGAGAAACCCGGAGTTGAGAGATCTTTTCCGAATATCTTTGCCATCGGTATTCCAACTATTCCATATGGTCCTCCGAAAAAATCTATGTACTTGAAAATAGATACAACAACAAAATTTATACCTATGGTTGCCAAAACCAAAAAATCGTGTTTGACTCTAAGACTTGGAAGTCCCAGAAGGAGTCCTACAGCTCCGCTTATCAGAACGCTAGCTAGGAGTGTCCACCAATATCCAACTCCAAATTTTGCAGCGAGTATCGCAGATGTATAAGCTCCTATTCCAAAGAAGGCTGCATGTCCTAACGACACCTGGCCGGCATAACCTATGAGAATATTCAAGCTGAGTGAGAGTATGGCAAATATGTTGGAAAAAGTTATCAGAGTCAATATATAGTCAAGACTCATCTTGTAGCCCTCCTAAATAGTCCTTCTGGTTTTATCATAAGAACTGTTATCATCACTAAGAACGCTATAGCGTCCCTCGGAAGTACGAAACCCTTCCAAGCTACAAGAAGTGTCTCTGCAAAGGCGAGTATGAATCCCGCAAGAACTGCTCCGTATAAACTTCCAAATCCACCTAGAACTATCACAACGAACGATTTGTAAGAAGGTACTTCTCCCATAGTTGGATAGACGTTGTTCTCATACACACCGACAAGTATTCCAGCGAGCGCCGCAAGAGCTGAGCCTATGAAAAATGTAACAGAAATAGTCTTTTCAACATCCACACCAAGTGTTCCGGCTATCGCCATATCTTCAGCACAAGCTCTCATAGCGAGCCCTAGCTTTGTGTGATTCATTATCATGTAGACAGCTACAAGAGAGATGGCGGTTATGACGAGTATCATTACCTGATGCTGTGTTATCACAACTCCTCCTATTCTGATGTTGTTCATTCCAAAATCCACTGCAAAAGGCTGCCTGTAAGGCCCCCATATGAGTCTATAAAGATCTTGCATAACTATGAAGAGCCCTATGCTTATCACAAGAGGAACTATTCTGGATTCCTCCAGAACCTTCTTGTAAAAATATCTGTACACCCCTATTCCAGCTATTCCGGTGAGGAAAACGGAAATAAAGAGTGCTATCCAGAAATTTCCAGTAAGGTGGTAAAGAGTAAGACCCAAAAAAGCTCCAAGCGTATATATCCCAGCGTGTGCTATGTGGAGAATTTTCAGTATCCCGTAGACAAGCGTCAATCCAACCGATATCAGAACATATATACTGCCAAGGACCAGTGCGTTCACTATGTCCTGCAATTTCTACACCTCCAAAAACGGGCGGGATTTACCCGCCCGGTGAAATCACTTTGAAGGAGTCGTTATATTCGGATCGTCTATCTTGCAGAGCCTGTGGAAGGAATCGTTGAGTATTACTTGACATACTACCTCTCTCACAGCTTCCCTGAAGCTCGTGAATTTTTTAAATCCAGTCACAAAATCTTCTCCACTTACACTGATAAGAGCCTTCTTTATAGCTGATCTGTCAGCTTTTCCCGCCTTTTCTATCGCTTTTTTGAGTATCATTATTGCGTCGAATGTAGAAGCTGCAACCATGTCGGCCGGCCTTCCGTATTTCTTTTCATACTCTTTTATAAACCATCTCACCACGGGTTTTTCACTATCCCTGTCAAGATCTGTTGTTATAACCGTTCCGTTGGCAGCGTGATTCTTTGAGAGCTGTACAAAGAGTGGTGAGTCATATCCTTCCTGACCAATTATCGTCTGGTATATTCCGAGCTCCTTTGCCTGTGTGACTATCTTACTCGCATTGAAATAATATCCGGTTGCGTATATGACATCTGGATTTTTCTTTTTGAGTTCGTTCAAAATCGTTCTGAAGTCTTTCTCTCCAACCGAAAATTTCGCCTCATAGACTATCTCTGCGCCGAGCTTCTCAGCTTCCGATTTAAAAGCCTTGGCAAGTGAGACGCCAAAATCGTTGTCCATGATGAGAAGTGCTATCTTCTTAGCACCCAATTTTTCGACTGCCAGATGAGCCCCAGCTCTACCCTGAACCGTAGCAAGTGTTCCTACTCTGAATATGTAATCTCCGGCTTTTGTTATATCTGGATGTACCGCGTAAGCGGCTATCATGGGAGTTCTCAAGCGCTGGTATATACTGGCTGCAGCTCTTGTAGGTCCGCTGTAAGACCCACTTACAACCGCTACAACTCTGTCTCTTTGAACCATCTTGTATGCAAGGGTAACGGCTTGCTTTGGATCAGTCTGATCATCGTAGTAAAGTAGCTGCAGCTTATCTCCAAGAACCCCACCGTGCGAATTGATATATTCCACAGCGAGCTGTGCACCGTGGAGTGCGCTCAATCCGTCATCAGCTCCTATCCCTGTTAACGGAACGAAGAGTCCAACTTTTATTGCTGAAAAGCCAAATACTGCAACAAAAAGAAGAAGAAACCCCAGTTTCCTCACAAAAATCACCCCCTTGAGAGATTTAGCAGAAAGATTATCTCACAAAAGACTTCTCATGAAGAAATTTATCTTAGAATTCATAGTAAGCGTTGAATATTTTCACATCAGGCATTTCGATCGATGACAGTTTCTCTTTTATTTCTTCATCTGTCGGAATTTTCGGAGAAGGCTTGAAAAAGTAAAATCCTTGGTAGTATCTGTATCCTATCTTTATCAAAGAATTGAGCTCTTCTTTCGTCTCAACTCCCTCTATTACAAGTGCATCGTTTGGTCTGTAAAAGCACTGTATCATTTTGTAAAGAAGATATCTTTTGTCTTCGTCACTTTCAATATTTTTCACCACTCCCCTGTCGATCTTTATGAAGTGAGACCTTATAGAAAAAGTAAGCTTGAAAGTCGTAAAACCGGCTCCAAAGTCATCTACTGCTACTCTGTATCCTCTACTCGTTAAAAATTCAACGACTCTCAAAAACGCCGCAAAGTCATCTATATAGGTTTTTTCAGATATTTCCCATATAACCATATCAGGTGGAATTTCATACCTTTTCATATCCTTGTCAACCTCATCTATGAAGAGTGGAGTCAAAGGACCGAGATTTATGGATATGTACGCATCTTTTATTCCAAATTGCTTGAATTTCTCCAGGTGTTTCCTTCTTGCAAGTTTGTCAAGTTCCATTTCAAGGCCACTTGAAGCTGCTACTTTAAAAAGGATGCCTGGATTTCTGAGAAGCGACCCTTTTGGCCCTCTAATTAAGGCTTCGTATGCTATGGCCTTTTTGTCCTTCAAATCCACTATCGGCTGGAAATAGCTTTCCAGATCTTGTCTGTCAAGTATTCTCAAAAGCTCTTGGAGCAATTTATTCATCTTGACTCGCTTTCTTATTTCCGCATCTTTAAGCGCTAAATTTATCGCTGTAACTATTCCATCCTCATCGGCTTTTCTTATGAACGCATGCCCTATTGAGAAATCGACAAAACTCTTGAATGGATCTGTGAATATATCTATCTGCTCCTTTATTTTTCCTAGATATTTTTCACTCATCAGAAAATCCACTATATCGACTTCTAACTTGACCATCATATCGTTGAGAACCTTCTCGTTTGGAAATTGACCCTTAAAATCAACAATAGCGGCAAGATCGAATTGGCCAATCTTCACGACTTCGATAACATCGAAATGTCTTGACAATCTCTCCTTGAACTCCCTCACCATTTCATCTGTGTTTATCTTCATGGATAAATAACTGATCCACTCCTCATCTTTGAAAAATCCCCTCATCAAGAGTATCATCACAGGTTTTTCCCAAAGATCTCTTCCGATGTTCCTCAGTTTTTCCAGCGTATTACTCTTCAGAACAAAATCAAACATGAAAATACTTCCCAACCTCCTCCTTGAGCTATTCAAGTTGATCATCCCCTTAAATCTTGAAGAACTCAGTTTCTTTTTGAAGCTCCTGAGCCAACTGAGAAAGCTCTTGCGACGCCAGATGAACCTCCCTCAACGATTCGTTTATACTCTCCACTATATGATTCAATTCCTCCATGAATTCCGATGACATGTTTATCACTCCTGATATCTTATCTAGATTCGCTGACATCTCTTCCGCTGTTGCGCTCTGCTCCTCCGTCGCCGCTGATACATCCATAACCGCATCTCTTAGCTCTGTTATGCTCTTCTCAAGCTTCTCGAAACTCTCTATAGCTCCCTTTATCGCTTCCGCGCTCTTTTTCACTACACCGACAGTCTCTTCTACATATCCCTCGCTCTTTTTCACTTCTTCGCTTATCCTGGATAGTATCTTTACTATTTCTTCTGATGCCTCCCTCGTCTCTGACGCCAATTTCCTTATCTCATCCGCAACAACAGCAAAGCCTTTCCCCGCCTCACCTGCCCTAGCCGCTTCTATCGATGCGTTCAAAGCCAAGAGATTGGTTTGCTCAGCTATACCTTGAATTGATTTCACTATACCTTGGATGCTATCAGAGAGTTCTCCCAAGCTCTTCATAACTTCCATAACCCTCATGACTTGTTCTCTGGATCTGTCTATCTCTTCAGCTACTCTCGCCAGCTTACCTTTGCTTCCCTTTGTATTTTCCATCATTTCATCGCTCTTCTCTGACATAGCCTGTGAAGCGTTTGCATTAAGCTGCGTGGCGTTGGCAAACTCAAGAAGCGATCTGTTGAGCGTCTCTATGTTAAACCTGCTCTCTTGTGTTTGTGTGTTTAGATCGGCGAATTTACCTTTCAGATCTTCCATGGTATCGTTTATGCTATTCAATGTGGCAGAGAGCTCTTCCGATGCTGCGCTCGTCCTTTGGGATGCTTCCTGGATTTTCATTATGACATTTTGCAAGATGGATCTGAGTCTATCGAGGTTTCTGGATATTTCACCGATCTCTCCTGATGACTCACTAACCCTTTCTTGTGAGAATAGTTCTCCTTCTGACATGTTCGATATCGATCTCAGTATGCTGGCAAGCGGCTTGGAGAGAGTCAGGTTCAGGAATATCATCAATAAAGCTCCCAATGTCAAACCCAGGATAAGCAATACCAAAGATGCTCTTTCTATGTGATATCGGGTGTCCTCGATATAGCTAACCAAAGTTTTTGAAATCGAATCAATGTCGTCTCTGAGATCCCTTAAATCGCTTTCACTGGCTCCCTTTTCTTCGATCTTTTCAGATATCTTGGAAAGAAGAGAGAGAACTTTTTGAGTTTCGCTGCTTGTGATTTTCTCTATCCTTGAAAGTGTTGAAGCTCTGTAATTTATAACTATGAAAAAAGCCACGATTACTGCTGCAAGGGTAACTATGGACAAAAATATGCGGTATGATACTCTCATAGATGTTTCCTCCCTTTCGTTGATTCCATAAAAGATTATATACCAGATTCTTATATATGCTAGTTTCGATTCTGATCGGAGGTGATTTTTTTGAAAAGCTTTGAAATTCTTGATAAGGGGTTTTTAAGACCTGTTTCTATTATGGGAGACGATTTAACAGTCGTAAAAGCTGCAAGGGTTTCAACAGGCGGTGGCATCAAGGGGCCGGAGAAAGACAAAAAGCTCATAGATTACCTTATGAGAAATCGACATGAAACTCCTTTTGAGCATGTTGTATTCACATTTCACATAAAATGTCCCATATTCGTAGCTCGTCAATGGTTCAGACATAGAATAGCATCTTACAACGAAAAGAGTGGCAGGTATTCCGAAATGAAATACGAGTTTTATCTTCCGGAAAAAATGAGAGTTCCACACCCAAAGGACAAACAGATGAGCGTTCCAAATGATGGGAGTGTGGATGAAGAAAAAGCGAAAGAGATGATAAGGAAAGTCTACGAGCACGCTTATAGTACTTACAAAGAACTCTTAGAGATGGGATTGGCGAGAGAGCTTGCTAGAATCGTTCTTCCCATGGCACTTTATACAGAGTTTTACTGGACTGTGAACATGCGAAGCTTGATGAACTTTCTCTCTCTCAGAGCAGATTCACACGCCCAATGGGAAATCCAGCAGTACGCTATTGCAATAGCTAAAGTGTTTAAAGAGTGCTGCCCGTGGAGCTATGAAGCTTTCCTTAAATACAGCTACAAAGGGGATCTTTTGAAATGAAAAAGAGGCGCGGTGCGCCTCTTATTTCTTCCTCAAAAGTTCGTTCAAATCCAATTTTATTCCAGGTCCCATTGTCGATGACAAAACTGCTTTTTTCAAAAACTGCCCTTTTACTCCCTGGGGTTTCATAGCCATTATCTGATCCACAGCGGCGATGATATTTTCCTTGAGCTTTTCGTTTTCGAAGGACACTTTTCCAACAGGTATGTGAAGATTCCCTGTTTTGTCAGTCCTTACCTCAACTCTTCCCTTTTTGAACTCCCTAACAGCTTCACCTACCTCGTTCGTTACAGTTCCGCTTTTTGGCGATGGCATAAGTCCTCTTGGTCCCAGAATTCTTCCCAATCTGCCGATTATCCTCATCATATCAGGAGTTGCTATTGCAACATCGAAATCAAGAAACCCTTCTTTTTCTATTTTCTCAACGAGATCTTCCGCACCGACATAATCTGCACCGGCTTCCTGCGCTTCTTTAGCTTTTTCTCCTTTTGCGAAGACGAGAACCTTTACCTTTTTACCAGTTCCGTGAGGAAGAGATATCGTTCCTCTTATGTGTTGCTCCGGCTTTCTGTAATCAATGTTTGTAGCAAGATGAAGTTCAACGGTTTCGTCAAACTTCGCTGTGGAAGTTTTCTTCACGAGATCTATTGCTTCATCAAGGCTGTAGTACTTCAATCTATCAACCAGTTTTCTAGCCTCTAAATATCTCTTGGAGTGCTTCGGCATAACGCCTCCTCCTTTCCCGTTGTTTTCAATCAACCACTTCTATCCCCATACTTCTGGCAGTCCCTTCGATTATCCTCATGGCTGCCTCCAGATTCGTCGTGTTAAGATCGGGCATCTTCGTTTTGGCTATCTCCTCTACCTGTTTCTTTGTTACCTTCCCAACAATTTTTCTACCGGGTTCATGAGCTCCTTTCTCCACTCCAGCCGCTTTTTTCAGAAGGAACGAAGCTGGTGGAGTCTTTACTATAAACGAGAAAGATCTGTCTTCATACACAGTTATGACCACTGGCAGAAGAAGCCCTGCTTTGTCAGCCGTCTGGGCGTTGAAGCGTTTACAAAATTCCATTATGTTGACGCCCTTTGGACCGAGTGCAGTTCCAACTGGCGGAGCCGGAGTGGCTTTTCCAGCTTGGAGCTGCAATCTTATCTGTGCCACCACTTTTTTAGCCATCTTCATCATACCTCCTCTCAGGAGTTGTGGTATGGGTCTAAACCCTTCCACTTCACTCTATCTTCTCAACTTCTGATATGTGAAGCTCGACCGGTGTTTCCCTTCCAAGGATAGTAACAGCAACTCTGAGCATCTGGCGCTCCGGGTCTATCTCTTTCACCGTACCTATGAAATCTTCAAAAGGACCACTTATTATCTTAACCGTGTCACCGATGTTAAAGTCGAGTTCTATCTTCTCAGCTTTCTTGGTCTCGTACTCCTCAAGACCTGCCAGTCTGAGTATGGCTCTCGCTTCTTTATCCTTGATCGGTGTAGGCTTTCTGCCCTCCATCAAAAAACCGTAAACTCCGGGAATTCCTCTAACGAAACTGTAAGCTTCATCGTTCATAACCATCTCAATGAATATGTAACCAGGAAACAACTTCTTTCTCTTAGTTTTAGATATGAGTATCTCTTTCCTCGTACCTAGATCTCTAACTTCTGCTTTTCCACTTGACTGAGCATAGTATTTCTTCCCCTCTGCCAAAAGCTCCCCCGCTTTGACCTTTATCCCTTTCTTTATCCTGCTCGATTCGAAAACTTCTCGTGGTATATAGTAGACATCCTCTTCACCTTTTTTAGATCTCACAACAACTCTTTTCATCTTTTCCACATTGACTATCCTTCCACTAAGCTCGGAAAAGTACTCCCCGTTTTGAGCGAGTGGCATTCCCTGTCTTATCACGGCACCTACTTTTATCCCTGTTTCTATCTTAGCGCTTTCCGGGACATTGTAGATCTTCTGATATTTCCTATCCATCGTCTCTATAGTTATTCTTCTGTAGTTCTTGACCTCTTCCACCGTTCCGCTCCGTCTTGCATGAACAGGAGGTTCTTCCGCCAAGAGCTGACCTTTCTCAACATTACTTCCGCTCTTGACATGAACCTTAGCCTCAGGAGAAAGGACATGTCTCTCCATAGATTTTTTCGTAGCATCCAGTATTATCTCCTCTGGAACAACAACTCTCCCCACAATATTCGTTGCTCCGGTGAGCTTGACCTTCTTCTCTATATTCTCCTTGACTTTGTCTTCAAGACCAGATATCGTGTAGATTATGTACCATCTTTTTTTCACACTCTCACTTCCCAGCTATTCCGAGGGCTGAGAACAAAGCTTTAAACGCTGCTGCAAATCCAAGATCCAAAAAGGCAAAGTATATACCCGTTACGACAAGTATTATGACAACAACACCTGTCGCACCCCAAAGCTCTTCTTTACTTGGCCAGTGAATCTTTTTCCACTCCAACTTTATCTCTCTGAAGAATTTCTTAAGCTTTTCCATGTCTCATCCCTCCTCCATAAAAACAAACGAGGGAGTCCCCTCGCCGGGCGTTATTATGCCATAGCGACGCTTTTAAATTCAAGGGTGATTTTGTCTAAATCCGTGACAAGTACGATTCTTCATATTTTTGAACACACTCTCTGAGGTCTTGAAAGTCTACTTTAGTTTGTTGTACAATTGCCCAGCGGACGGTGGGGTGCCCGAGTGGCCAAAGGGGGCGGACTGTAAATCCGCTGGCAGAACGCCTTCGGAGGTTCAAATCCTCCCCCCACCACCAAAAGGATAGGGCCGTAGCTCAATTGGTAGAGCGTCGGTCTCCAAAACCGATGGTTGGGGGTTCAAGTCCCTCCGGCCCTGCCAGCTCGCCTTCTTCAGGCGGGCTTTTTGTTTTAAAGAGGTGATACAATGGACTTCACAGAGATTCTCAGAGAAATAGAGCTCGTTGAGAGTGAATCAAAACCAACTCACGCATCCGCTCTTCTCCTCTATTTCTCAAAACCGTCCGCTTCTACAAGAAAAATACTGGAACTGGGGAGCGGCTCTGGAATAGTTTCCATAGGCCTCGCAAAGTTTTATAAAAGAGAAGTCGTTGGTATAGAAATAGTAGAGGATCTGGTCTGGGCAGCGAAAAAATCTGCTGAAATCAACGGTGTGAATGGCAGAGTGAAATTCCTAAAGGGAGATGCCAGAGATATAAAAAAGATATTTAAAGCAGAGAGTTTTGACATGGTTGTATCAAACCCTCCGCATCACATAGGAAAAGAAAAAAGCCCGAACAAATTGAGAGCTCTTGCAAGGAATGCGAGTTTCAAAACAATCGAAATATTCACAAACGCAATTTCCTGGAGTTTGAAAAACGGTGGAGAATTCTCGCTCGTTTTATCTCCAGAGAACCTAATAGATTGGCTGTGTGCATTGAGAGAAAAAAGGCTTGAAGTCAAAAAAATGACTTTCTTTCATCCAAAAGATAAGGCAGAGCTCGTAGCGCTCAGAGGAAAAAAGAATGCCAAATCAGGCCTTATTGTGGAAAGAATATAAAAAATCCCCGCCTTCTGTGGCGGGGATCATCCAAGCTGCTCTCTTGCTATTTTCATCCCCTCTTCTATTGCTTTTTTGTTCACATCTAAAAACTTCGCCTTTTTCCCTGTCATTTTCTTCTCAAGCGCTTTTATGACGCTTTCAAAACTCACAGCTTTCGTTGCTTCTATGTAAGCGCCAAGCATCACCATATTCTGTGCTTTCAGAACTCCAAGTTTGTCCGCCACATCATTTGCCGGAACTTTTATAACTTTTATATCCTTTCTTGATGGTTCTCTATCTATCATCGATGTGTTCATGACGAGAATTCCATCTTTGTCAAGAGTTGGTTCGAATTTCAGAAGTGATGGGATGTTGAAAATCACTATCTCGTTTGGCGTATCCACCACCGGAGATGCCACCGGCTCGTCAGATACAACAACCGTACAATTGGCAGTTCCGCCTCGCATCTCAGGACCATAGGACGGAAGCCAAGTAACATGTTTCCCATCTATCATACCAGCAGTAGCGACCAGCTGACCTAAGAGCATTACACCCTGCCCACCAAATCCAGCAGCTATGAGTTTGTGCTCCATTATTTCACCCCTTTCTCCTTCATCACTTCTGTAACTTTGTCAACATAAACGCCAAGCGGGAACTCCTTCACCATGTTTTCTTCAAGCCATCTTCCAGCCTCGACTGGATCCATACCCCAATTTGTTGGACATGTTGATAAAACCTCGACTATACCAAATCCAATATCGAGAAGTTGAGCGTAGAAAGCCTTCTTTATAGCCATCTTCGCTTTAGGAACATCCTGAGGTCTTGAAACTTTCACTCTCTCAGCATAAGCCACTCCTGGGAGTTCCTTCATTATTTCCATCACATGGATTGGATATCCTTCCTTCTCCGGTCTTCTACCGTAAGGACTCGTTGTGGTTTTCATACCAAGGAGTGTTGTGGGTGCCATCTGCCCTCCGGTCATTCCGTACACGGCGTTGTTTATAAATACAGTTGTCACTCTCTCTCCTCTGTTCGCCGCATGTATCGTCTCGGCTGTGCCTATAGCCGCGAGATCCCCATCACCCTGATATGTCATTATGAAAAGATCAGGCCTTGATCTTTTCATTCCAGTCGCCACGGCAAGAGCTCTTCCGTGCGGTGCAACCGTTCCGTCCACATTGAAAAACTCATAAGCGAAGACAGAACATCCAACAGGAGCGACTAGAACTGTTTTCTCCCTGAGGGAAAACTCATCTATGAGCTCGGCAATCAATCTGTGAACTATCCCGTGGTGACATCCCGGACAGTAAGTAAATTCCTTCTTACTCAGAGATTCTGGCATTTTCGCTATAACCATGGCTTCTTGACTCACTTTTTCCATTTCATTCACCTCCCAAGTTCTTTCATCAGGGCTTCTAATATCTCGCCAGGAGTTGGTATAACTCCTGCTAGTCTTCCATAGAACGGTGTTCTGGCTTTTCCGAGAACGGCTAGCTTGACATCTTCAAGCATCTGACCGGCACTCATCTCAACGGTCATAACGATATCCACCTTGTCCGCAAGCTCCGATAGTCTTTGATATGGAAATGGGAAAAGCGATATTGGCCTGAAGAGCCCCGCTTTTATCCCCTTATCCCTCGCCATCTTAACGGTACTCTTGACAATTCTTCCAACTGTTCCGTGAGCTACGAAGAGAACTTCCATATCATCTGTCATAAATTCTTCCCATTTCTGCTCTTCTTCTGTTATCTTTTTGTATTTCTCTTGGAGATTTTTATTCATCTTTTCGAGCTTGTACGGATCTATATCGAAAGAGGTCACATACCTGGCATTTCTGCCCTTCGCACCGGTGAGAGCCCAGTCTTTTTCGGGAAGAGAGCCTGGATCTATGGGATCTGGAAATTCAACAGGTTCCATCATCTGTCCCATCATACCGTCTGCAAATATCACAACAGGTGTTCTGTATTTATCCGCAACATCAAACGCGTGTATGGTGAGCTCAACCGCTTCCTGAAGACTGGACGGGGAATAAACCGGTAATCTGTAGTCTCCATGTCCACCACCCTTGACTATCTGAAAGTAATCCCCTTGAGATGGCTGTATATCACCAAGGCCCGGACCTCCTCTGACGACATCCACAAACACACCTGGAAGCTGGGCATTGGCCATATACGATATACCTTCTTGCATCAATGAAAACCCAGGTGAGGATGTAGATGTCATGACACGTGCACCCACGGATGACGCACCGTACATCATGTTAACTGTTGCAACTTCACTCTCCGCTTGTAGGAAGACACCTCCTACTTCTTCCATTCTTCTAGACATGTACTCTGTGAGCTCACTCTGAGGAGTTATTGGATATCCAAAATAAACCCTACATCCAGCCCTTATGGCGGCTTCACCTATAGCTTCCGTTCCCTTGACCATTATCTTTTCACCCATCTTATCCCCTCCTTACTTAGTTACAACGGGTTGCTTGTATTTGTAAACTGTTATACAGACATCCGGACACATGTAGTAGCAGAACATACAGGCTATACATCCCTCTCCTATGTATTCAGCTGGGTGATAGCCCTTGGTGTTGAAATTCTCTGAAAATTTGATGACATTCACGGGACAAGCGTCTATACACAGTCCGCATCCTTTACATCTCTCTTGATCTATCTCTATGTATCCAAGAGTTCTTCTTGCCATGTTCACCCTCCTTTCTTTTACCAAGGCAGCTCCATATACCGCTCAAGAACGAATTTCTCAAATTTGCAATCACAATCTTTGAGAAAAGACGGCACAGCTGTGAAGGCAACCGGAACACCTGTCCTTTTCGAGACTTCTTCAACAATCTCTTCGCCTTCTTTGATTATCTCCTCCGTCGTCTCAGAACCAAGGTTGGTATTCGAGACTATGTAATCAAAATCAACCTTCGCTCTGTTTCTGAGCTTTTCATAGTACTTTATGATGTTCTCAACAGTATCTGTAAAAGGCCTTTTCGTGTTGATTACGAAGTAAACTGCCGTGTTCTTCATAAAAGCCTTCAAATACCCCAATACGGCTATTCCATCTTCTTCTCCACCGACATCCAGTATCGCAGTTATCTTTTTGTTGCTCAAAATCCCAAAAGTTTCTGGAGGAATTATCGGTGTATCCGCCCAAACGTATTTTCCAGGCGGGACTATCACCTTTATACCGAACTCCTCCATCAAAGGCTTTTTCTCCCTGGATCTGAAGTAAGGCGAAACATAATCCAAATCTGCGAGTGCTACATTCTTTCCCTCTTTCGCGAGCTTTATCGCCATATTTATAGCTATCTCGGTCTTTCCAGATCCGAACATTCCAACGAAAGCCATGTTCTTCTTCATGAAACTACCTCCGAGTACCTTTTCGCTTTTTCCTCACCTCTGAGAACCCTTAAAACACCCTCGGCTAACGCCCTCTCCTCATCGCCTCCCGGATAGACATAAACCGGGGCGATAAATGAAACCATCTCCTTTATCCATTTCACCAAGTTTTCAGAATCGTAAGCTAGTCCTCCTGTTAAGACTATCGCATCTACATCGAAATCAAGAGCCGCCGCCATTTTTCCTATCCACTTTCCTACTTGATGAGCCAGAGACTTGTAAACAAGCGTTGCGTACTCGTCCCCACTTTCTGCTTTCTTCTGAACTTCTAATGCATTATTTGTCCCAAGGTATGCGACGAGTCCGCCTTTTCCCTTTATAAGCTTTTTCACTTCGTCCAGCGTGTATTTCCCGGAGTAGCAAAGGTCTATCAGCTGAGTCATTGGAAGAGTGCCGCTCCTTTCTGGAGTGAATGGCCCATCACCATCGAGCGCGTTGTTGACATCAACGACTTTTCCTCTTCTATGTGCACCTATTGATATCCCTCCACCCATGTGTGCTACTATGACATTTACTTGATCGTATCCCTTTCCAAGTTCTTTTGCCACCTTTCGCGCCATTGCTTTTTGGTTAAGAGCATGAAATATCGACTTTCTCGTAAAGTCCGGATGTCCTGAATATTTAGCGATGCTCATCATCTCGTCAACAACCACGGGATCCACTATGTAAGCTTTCACACCAGCCTCTTTTGCGAGTTCATTTGCTATGAGCGCTCCGAGGTTTGAAGCGTGTTCTCCATATTTCCCTTCTCGGAGTTCTGAGAGCATGAGATCATCTACCTCATAAGTTCCACTAGGAATGGGGCGCACAAGTCCACCCCTGCCGACAATCGCGTCGAAATCCTTTATTTCATATCCAGCCTTTTTCAGGAACTCCATTATCACATTCTTTCTAAACTCGTACTGATCGGTTATCTTTTCAAAAGGAGCTAACTCCTCAGCAGAATGTCTTATGGTATCTCTCAATACTTCCTTATCATCTTCGAATATTGCAAGCTTCGTAGAAGTCGACCCTGGATTTATAACGAGTATCCTGTACACGCTCTCACCTCACGAAAGAGCAGCTGTAAGAGCTATCGAATAGAGTTTGGTCTCATCAGAATCGGCTCTTGATGTAAGAACTATCGGTATCTTCGCTCCCATTATAGTTGAAGCGCTTTTCGCTTTCGCGAGGAATATCAGAGCCTTGTAAAGAACATTTCCAGCATCTATATTCGGCGTGACGATTATATCGGCTTCTCCTGCAACAGGACTGACTATTCCCTTGTGCTCAGCGGCTTCTTTTGAAACAACATTATCGAGCGCAAACGGACCATCTATTATCGCTCCCTTTATCTGCTTTCTGTCTGCCATCTTTGCTATCAACGCCGCATCTACCGTGGCTTGAAGTTTCGGATTTACGGTCTCAACAGCGCTAACAAGTCCAACTTTTGGTGTCTCTATACCAATAACTCTCGCCACCATGACCGCATTCTCGATTAGATCAATCTTTTGCTTCAAATCTGGATACAGCGTCATTCCAGCATCTGTGAGTATGAGGAGTCTTGGAAAATCCGGTATTTCAAAGACCGAAACCATACACATGGTCCTTCCCGTCCTGAGACCGTACTCTTCCTTCAAAACCGTTCTCATTATCTGAGCGGTCTGAAGCTTTCCTTTCATTAAGAGATCTGCTTCACCTTTTGCCGCTAATTCCACTGCTTTGTTAGCAGCTTCTTCTATCCCTTCAGCATGAACTATTTCGTATCCCTTGAGATCAACGCCAGCTTTCTCCGCTTCTTCTTTTATGAGTCTTTCATCGCCGACCAATATTGGAACGACTATATCCTCTTTCACTGCTTCAGCAACAGCTTTGAGAACTACTGAATCCTGAGCAACTGCAACTGCAAGCTTCTTACCCTTACCCCTGGACAGCTCTAAAAGCTCTCTCAAATGCTTTATCATATCTATCCCTCCCTGCTCCATTTTTTCGCCACTTCTTCACCTTTTAAAACCCTTATGGCACCTTCAGCGAGTGCCTTCATTTCAAATTCACCCGGAACAACATGGATATCCGGCAATCTTTTTCTTATGTATTTAGATACTCTCTCGATAAAATCATCGTTGTAAGCTATTCCGCCTGTTATGATCACACCATCAACTTCCCCCCTCAAAACAGCTGCCATTCCGCCGATCTCTTTTGCTATCTGATACGCCATGGCCTCGACAACTTCTTCGGCTTTTTCATCACCCTCCTTCGCCCTTTTCAGAGCTTCCCTCATATCGTTTGTTCCAAGATAAGCAACAAGTCCGCCTTTCCCAACATACCTTTTCTTGAGCTCTCTTTTAGTGAACTCACCCGAAAAAGCTTTCCTGACAAGATCTCCAACGGGAAGCTCACCTGTTCTTTCAGGAGAGAAAGGTCCCTCGTCGTTTGCGTTGTTTATATCAATTACTTTACCCTTTCTATGAGCCGCTACAGAAATCCCGCCACCGAGGTGAACCACGACAAAGTTCAGATCTTCGTATTTCTTTCCGTATTTCTCCTTTGCTATCCACCTTGAGACAGCTTTCATGTTCAGGTAATGACCGTAGCTTTTTCTCTCTATTTGAGGTATACCGGATAGTTTAGCTTCTGGAAGCATCTCGTCAACGGATATCGGATCGGTTATGAAAACCGGTATTCCATAAGGTTTTGCAAGTTCGTAGCCTATAACCGCCGCCAAATTTGATGCGTGTTCCACTGGAGTCTCATTCAAAAGGTAGTTGACCATCTCCTCGTTGACTTCATAAGTTCCACCCTCAAGAGGTGGAAGTATTCCTCCCCTGCACGCTATGGCATCGAAATCTTTTATTTCATATCCCTTCTCTTTCAAAGCCCTCAAAACGGCTTCTTTTCTGAAATCCCTCTGATCTGAGAGCTTCTCAAATTTGTCAAGCTCCGATGCCGGATGATCTATTCTGAGTTTTAAGATTTCCTTCTCATCTTCAAATATTGAAACTTTTGTGGATGTCGAACCGGGGTTTATAACGAGCACTCTCACAATATCACAACCCCTTTTTCTCCTTGTAAATCTTCACAACATCTGCAAGTCTTTCAACACCTTCGTATATCTTCTCTACCGGTGGGAGGCAGAACGAGAGTCTCATCGAATGACACCCATTGGATTCAACCAAAAACGCTGAACCCGGTATGTAGAAAACCAGCTTTTCTTTTGCTATATCGAGCATTTCCATTGTGTCATAACCTTGTGGAAGCTCCATCCACAAGAACAAACCACCTCCTGGCTTGTTCCACCTGGCTCCAAGAGGTCTGAGATGCCTCTCAAGAGCTTCTATCATCGCGTCTCTCTTTTTCTTGTAGACTTCCACTGTCGGTTTTATGTAATCCATTATGTCGTACCTCTGAAGGAATCTTGCCACAAGTCTTTGAGTCAACCCGGAGCTGCAAAGATCGGCGGATTGCTTCGCCATGACAGCCTTTCTGACGATATCCTTGTCCGCTATTATCACACCAAGTCTTAAACCAGGAGCGAGTATTTTGCTAAAAGTATTCAAAAGGATAACTCTATCTTTCCCGGCCATTTTGAATATGGATTCAGGTGGATTTTCATCAAAGGCAAGTGCTCCGTAAGGATCATCTTCAACTATGAAAACATCATATTCCTCTGCGAGCTCGATCAACGCCTTCCTCTTTTCCAGACTCATCGTTACACCGGCTGGATTGTGGAAATTCGGCACTACATATATGAATTTGAGCTTATCTATTTCACCTCTCCTATCTAAATCCTTTAGAACTCCTTCAAGGTAATTTATATCTATTCCATCACTCTCAAGCGGAATGGTTATGAACTTCGGAAACGCCGTATAGAACGCGTTAAGGGCCCCAAGATAAGAAGGTCTTTCCACTATCACATAGCTTTCATCATCAAGGAATATTCTACCGAGGATATCGAGGGCTTGCTGAGATCCCGTAGTGAAAAGAAGGTTATCCTCATTCACATCGTCTATACCGTAGATATCCTTCAGGAGTTTTATAAACTCTTTCTTAAGCTCCACATCTCCCTCGGTCGGTATGTACTGCAAAACGAAATCGTAATCCTCTTCTATGACTTCTTTTGCAAGCTCTGAAAGCTCCTTCCTCGGAAAAGTTTCCGGATCCGGCGCTCCTCCACCAAAAGATATAGCACCTGGGAGAGTTGCATACCTCAAAAGATCTCTTATCAACGAGCTTTTGAGGTTCCTACCGATTTTTGAGAGTTTCATCTCGAATACCTCTGCTGTCATCTATGATCACCTCCTAAATTCCTTTTATTAAAAACAAAAGCTCCTTCCAAAAATACGGAAGGAGCTCATACTAAAACCCCAAGGGCGGTAAGAATTACCGCAAAGAACTCATATATAAAAACTACCACCGCCAAATCTTCCTTCATCGTCACTATGAGCTCTGATCACCTCTTCTTCTAAACCACTCCACCGTTCTTTCAAGACCCTCACGAAGAGATACTTTAGGTTCCCAATTTAAAACTTCTTTTGCTTTTCTCCAGTCAAGAACGCTTCTTCTAAGGTCACCCGGTCTCGGAGGTCCATAAATTGGGTCTTTTTCGTAACCCGTTATATCTTTCAATATCCTGAACAATTCGTTCACGCTCGTTCCAATTCCAGTTCCGATGTTTATAACTTCTCCATCTCCTCTTTCCATAGCTGATATGTTTGCCTCAACCACATCTTCCACATAGACATAATCCCTTATGTATTCTCCATCACCGTTTATCGTAACATCCTCTCCTTTAAGCATCCTCTCTGTGAATATCGCCACGACCCCGGCTTCCCCATATGGATCTTGCCTTGGTCCATAGACATTCCCATACCTTAAACAAGTATACCTCAACCCCTTTTCTTTCCCGAAAAATCCGACATACTTTTCTGTTGATAACTTCGCTATTCCATAAGGCGATATCGGACTCGGACATGTTGTTTCTGGCGTGGGGATCTCTACATCATCTCCGTATATCGCACCGCCGGTAGAAGAAAAGATAAACTTTTCAACTCCATACTCAACCGATAATTTCAAAAGATTCAAAGATCCGAATATGTTAACTTTCGCATCAAAATCAGGCTCTCGAACTGATTTTGAAACGCTTGCTTGTGCCGCCAGATGAAAGATTATTTTCGGCTTATGCAGGAGAAAAATCCTCTTGAGCATCTCTTCATCTGTCACATCATGTTCATAAAACAGAGCCCCTTTTTCTATGAAAGGACCTATGTTCTCTATCTTCCCACTTGACAAGTTATCCACGACTACAACTGATTTCCCAAGCTCTAAGAGTCTCTTCACAAGATTTGATCCTATAAAACCGGCTCCCCCGGTAACTAAAACATTGTCCAATGCTCACACCCCCGACAGACTTTTGCTCTCTCTTATAAAATCAGCCAACTCCTTCGCTTTCGACTCATCAAAGTCCTTTATTATTTCATAGAATTTCCTGAATCTCTTCTCTATGTCATCATCTATGTAGTGTGAAAAAGCTCTTGAAAGCTTGTCAGATACCATTCTTTCAAGCCCCAAAACATTCATGAAGAAATCCCTCAATCTACCCTGGATTCCAACCTTCTCTTCTGCCATCTTCTTTCCTTTTGCAGTCAAGGTTATCATGTTGTATTTCTTATAGTTGACAAATCCAAGTGCAGAGAGCCTTTTCATGGCATTTGTAACACTTGGTAGGCTGACTCCCATTCTCTTTGCAACTTGACTAACCTTTGCTGCTTTCGCATCGCTCTCCTTTATAATCTCGTACACTACTACCAAGTAATCAACGAGATGAGCCGTGATCTCCTTTCTTCTTCCTCTCCTCATCATTACCCCTCCTTCAAATCTTTTTGTACTTATCATAAAGCTCCTTTATCTTTTTCATATCTTGAAGAGCTAGATCATAGGGAGAACCCGGTCCAGTCGACCTGTTTCTCAAAAGATAACTCGGATGAAATGTTGGAAATATGTACTTTCCACCTATCCAATCTATTAACTTCCCCCTCATTTTCGTTATTGAAACCTTGCGCTCAAGAAAAAACGAAAGAGCTGTCGCACCCAAAGTTACTATAACCTTGGGATTGACTATTTGAATTTGTGCTAGTAAAAAATGAGAACAAGCTGTCATTTCTTGATTGGTGGGAACTCTATTTCCAGGAGGTCTGCATTTTACAACATTAGTTATGTATATCTTCTCCCTTTCAAGTCCAACTTCTTTCAGCAGTTTATTCAACATCTGACCTGCCCGCCCAACAAATGGTCTCCCTGTTTTGTCTTCTCCTTCTCCCGGTCCTTCTCCGACAAACATAAGTGGTGTATCCAAGCTTCCTTCACCTGGAACAGGATTTGTGCGAGTGGCTCGGAGTTGGCACGCCGAACAGCTCTCTATTCTTCTCACAACAACTTCCATCGCATCTTCTTTTCTAAAGAACATCTCATCTCCCCAACAGAAATTCTAACAAAAAGCCGGCTAATTTAAAAAAATAAAACTCTTCAAGGTCAGTCCTTTTTATTCTATCACAGAGCAGTAGCACAATGACATGATTGGAGCATCAAGAAAATGTTAAAATGATTGTGGAGGTGATCGCTTGAAAAAGAGAATCCATCTGCTGACACATGTGATAATGATACTGCTGATAACGTTAATTCTTTTTCCCGTCGTGTGGGTGGTTATGACCTCCATAAGAAGGGACAATGCAGCATTTTCTCCAAAACTATTCTCATCGAACATCACGCTTCAGCACTACAAAGATCTCGTAATTCCCCCAAAAAATGTCCCTGTTCTCATCTCGGAATTGGGAGATGCTGTATCCCTCTCAAAACCGTTCAAATCCAACATTGAAAAAACAACGGAAATCATTGAGAGTGACATACAAAAACTCTTTGACTACATTTCAGATACCGAGAATGCTTCAAAAAAACTAAAGAAATCCGCTGACTATCTAGAAAAGGATGCAAAGAGTTCTGCAAGAAAAACTCTTGAGACTTTTAGAACGCTCCTTCCGGATATCCTCAAAACTCCTGAGAAAATAGATCCTATATCGGCGATATATGTTGAAAAACACCTGGGAAAGAAAGGAGCTTGGATAAAGCCTCTGGTATCTGAGAAAGACTATTCCGAGTACGAAAAATCCATCGGCCCTCTCATAAAAAAAGAAGAGTATTTGAAAAAATCAATGGAAAAATTGAAAACTGAAATCACTTCTCTAAAAGACCTACTCTCAAAGGAATCCATGAAAGTCGTGAACATACTCAACGAAATAAAAATCATAGAATCAGATCTAAAAAAGATCAACAACATTCTAAAAAGCCTCCTGAAAATTCCAGAGGGAACACATCCAAACTTAGAAAACATATTGACAGATGCTGAGTCGCTTTTAAAGAAAACAGAAAACTTCAAAGATCTGGTAGAGTTAAAAGAGACTCTTGTGAATATCATTCAAAATCTAAAGTCCTTAAGAGTTTCGAGAGATTCTGAAGATGCCTTCAAGAGCGTCAAGCTTCAGCTCTCCATTGCGATAAGAGATGCAGAAATTCAAGTCGATGAGCTCAATGAAGTTTACGAGAAGATGATGGGTTTGGAAAAACAACTTTCCTCAAAAATCAAAGAGATTAAAAGCCTTCAAAGAGATTTAGAGAATGCACTGGAAAATGTAGAAAAATTCCAAAGAAAGCATTTAGAAGACATAAGAAACGCTTATCTTGCTTACCTGCGGTGGAAGCTCCTAGGAATAGCGAATTTCCCTGAAATGATCCAAAAATGGGAAGAAGATTCTATCACCGATATAGCCAAAATGTTCAGCGTCAAGACATTCATCAGTGTAAAGAAATGCCTGATAAGGATGAGAAGATTGAAAGGGAAAGAGTTAGATAGAAAGAAGAAAGAGTGTACATCGAAAATCTTGAGAAAGATCGATGACATAACGGTTCTGAGCAAACTAAACGACTCTATAAGAAAAGAGCTCTCTTATCTGGAAAACTTCGGAATAGCTGACACTCAGCTCACAGTGATAATGAACGATTCTGAATGGGCGAGCGACTACCTGAAATTCAAGGAATCCTCCAAAAATCTGATATCCTATCTTCAAATTCTGTCTGAAAAATTTCGAAAAGAGGTAAGATCCCTGTCAAATAGATGGCGAGCACTGCTTGAGATATCAAAATCTGGTATACCGGTAGTTCCAAGTGAAATAACAGAGATGAACGAACTTTTGGGCAATGTTTACGAATCCAAAGTAAGTGGAGCTCTTGGAATAACGATGAGAGAGGCTATAGCACTTGAGAACGACTTCCCAGTTGAGAGAGACAGAAAAGTTTTCAAAGAGATAGATTCAATGCTCTATTCTCTTCAGCAGATATGGAAGAAAAAACCCAAGCACTTTTTCTTAAGGTGGGTCATGAATTCTGTAATAGTCGCTGGAGTAGTAGCAATTATCACAACAATAATAACGGCACTCGCGGCGTATCCGTTCAGCAGGATGAGATTTTTCGGAAGAAGGTACGGTATAATGGCACTTCTATTAATTCAAATGTTTCCATCTATAATGTACATGGTTGCTCTATATGGTATGCTGGCTTTCTTGGGAAAAATAATTCCGTGGATCGGCTTAGATACACTTGGTGGACTGATATTTGTTTATCTGGGGAACATCGCTTTCAACATGTTTTTGATAAAAGGTTTTTACGACACAATACCATCCTCTCTGGAGGAAAGTGCAATGATAGACGGAGCAACACGCTTTCAGACCTTTTGGAGAATAATATTGCCACTTGCAAAACCGATTCTTGCAGTCGTTTTGATACTCACTTTCATGGGAACTTTCAACGAATATGTACTCGCAAGGATTATTCTTCAAGATGTCAAAAAATACACTTACGCTCTTGGATTGTGGCAATTTACTGTCGGACCATTCGAAACGGAGTGGGGACTCTTTACAGCTGCCGCTCTTCTTGGGATGATACCGATGGTTGCTCTATTCCTCTCCATGCAGAGATTCTTGATAAGCGGTTTGACAAAAGGAGCTGTTAAAGGATGAAGAGAATACCAGAAAAATTTGTGACACCTGATTATGATAGATCAATAGTTGGAGTGCCAAACTGGATATTGAAAAATTTCGGAATCAAAGAGATTCATCATCCTCTAGATCTTCCCGTTGGATTTGACAAAATCGTTCTAATAATAATCGATGCACTTGGATACAGGAATTTAGAAAAACTGAAGACGAAAGGGATATTCTCAAAACCTTCGGTCATAACCTCTACATTCCCCTCAACAACTGCAACAGCTCTGAGCTCAATTTTCACCGGATCTCTTCCAGCAGAGCACGGTATGCTTGGATTCATACTATTTCTCAAAGAGTACGGTTTCCTGACAAACATGATTGAACTCTCGCCTTTTGGATATGGAAGGGATCTCTTAAAAGATAGAATGGATTTCTCACTCCCGGTAAAAACCATATTTCAAACTCTGTCTGAGAGCGGACTGAAATCTGCATCACTCATACCGTCAAATTACACAAAGTCTGGACTGTCCAAGATGCTCCATTCAGGATCCCAGATTGTAGGATACACCTCGATAGGTGATTTAATCGTGAAGCTGTCTGATCTTTCAAAAGAGGATTTCTCCTTGATAACTGCTTATATACCAAATATTGACAAGACGGGGCATCTGGAGGATGAAAGGGCATATTTAGAGGAAGCCTCGATGATATTGAATACACTCGGAAGGAAAATAAATGAGATATCAAGAAACGCCGCAGTTTTGATAACAGCTGATCACGGAATGATAAGAACTCCAAAAGAGAAAGAGATATGGTGGTCTCCAAAAGACAAAATAATGGAATACCTGGAGCTGCCACCAGGTGGCGAAAGAAGAATGATGCATCTTTACACAAGAGACCCAGATATTTTAATCGATTATTTAGAGAGTAATTACGAAAGCCATGGGGTATTTCTTAAAAGAAAAGAGGCTGCACACCTCTTTGGAGGAGAACACAAAAGAATTGGGGATGTAGTCCTCGTAGCTCTTGAGAATTTCTCCTTCAATTTCAAATACAGAAAGGAAGAGATCAGTCTCTCCGGAATGCACGGTGGTTTGAGTGATTTCGAGATGCTAGTACCAGTATTCTTTTTTGGGAGGTGAAAACCGTGGTAAAGAATTTCGTTTTAGATACGAATGTTCTAGTACACGACCCAAAGTCAATTTACTCGTTCGAAGACAACGTTGTCGTAATACCGCTACCCGTACTGGAAGAGCTCGATAGATTAAAGAAAGAGTCGAGGAGCGTTGGCAGGAACGCCAGAGAAGTTATAAGGGAACTCGATAAGCTAAGAGAAAAAGGAAATCTGAATGAGGGGATACACCTCGAAAACGGAGGAATTCTCAAGGTGATGGTTCTCTCAGAAGATCAGGTATCAAATGTACCATCATTTCTCTATGAGAAATACATGGACAACTGGATACTCGTCTACACAATCTATCTAATGAGAACCTCACAAGTTCCAACCTACCTTGTCACGAAAGATATAAATCTAAGGATAAAAGCCGATTCTCTTGGAATACCATCGCAAGATTATCTTAGTGATAAATCAGATTTGGAAGTTCTCCATCCGGGTTATGAGGAAATCAACGCATCTGAGAGTATTGTTGAAAAGTTCCAGAGAGAAGAATTTTTAAATCCAGAAGAAATAGGAGTTGAGGAATGCTACGAAAATGAGTACTTCGATATATCAGGAGTCTATGGAAGATGTAAAGGTGGAAAGATAGAGATCCTGAAAATAGGAAAGGAGGCTATTGCAACAAAAGAAACATTTCGACTCTTTCAAAGGGCGGGGATATTTCCAAAAAATCGCGAGCAATTTTTCGCTATGCATGCCTTGTGCGATGATTCTATAAGCCTTGTAAACCTCATAGGAATTGCTGGAACAGGTAAAACTCTTCTTGCACTAGCATGCGGAATTGACAAAAGGAGAAAAATGATCGTTTCAAGGCCAACGGTACCGATGGGAAGAGATGTTGGATATCTTCCAGGAAGAGTTGAAGAGAAGATGAAACCCTGGATGCAGCCGATTTACGATAACCTAGACATAATAATGGACAGAACGGGAATGAACCTGGACAATTTCTTGAAAAGAGGAAAGATAGAGATCGAGGTCCTCTCATTCATAAGAGGAAGGTCCATACCAAATCAGTACATAATAATAGATGAGGCTCAAAATCTCACACCGCACGAAGTTAAAACTATACTAACGAGAGTAGGAGAAGGAACTAAAGTTGTATTGGTAGGAGACCCCTACCAGATAGACACACCCTATTTGGATAAAAACAGCAACGGACTAGTTTATGTCGCATCTAAATTCTTGGGTGACAGATTATTCGCACATGTAAAGCTTATGAAGGGGGAAAGATCAGAATTAGCAAGCAAAGCAGCGGAGCTCCTATGATTTGGAAGAAATTCGAAATGGAGATAATTGAATATGTCAAAAAAGAGATGGAAGAAGGCTCTCATGGGTTTGATCATGTTCTGAGAGTGGCGAATTTAGCCTTTCACATAGGAACTTTAGAAGGAGCAGACATGAATGTCCTCATGCCAGCTGCGTATTTGCATGATATTGCAAGAAAATATGAAAGAAATGGAGTAGACCATGCAAAGCTTGGAGCGAAGATAGCAAAAAAGTTCCTGGAAAAAATAGGGTATCCAAAAGAAAAGATTCCACATATATCTAATGCTATAGAAGTTCACAGATACAAAAGCGAGAAAGAACCAGAAACCTTGGAGGCTGTTATTCTCAAAGAGTCAGACATGTTAGATGCTATGGGAGCGATCGGAATATACAGAGCCATCTCTCACTCGTGCGAAACAAAAAGAAGCTTGGAAGATACCATCAAACATATAGAGGAAAAAATTCTCAAGTTGAAAGACAAAATGAGAACGAGGTCAGCAATCAAAATCGCGAAGAAAAGGCATGAATTTATCAGGTTGTTTCTAGAAAACTTAAGATCGGAACTCAATTTTCCATGATTTTCATAATCTCCTTGAGCTTTTTCATAAGGCCTGTTTCAATCTGATTTATCTCTTCCCAAAGCCTCTTGATCTCATCATCATATCTCTTGAATATGTCTAGTATCCGGGGATCAAAATCCTCTGGGCTCGTCCTCCCATCACCTTCCAGTATTATCCTAACCGCTTCCTCATGCTTCATCTCCTCTTTGTATGGCCTTCTCGACCTAAGTGCATCATATACATCCACCACCGCTACTATCCTCGCCTCTATCGGTATCTCTTCTCCCCTTAGTCCAAATGGATACCCCCTGCCGCTGTATTTCTCATGATGATACAACGCTATGTTCCTGGCCATCTCAAATTTCTTTAAATCCCCAAGCAGAACTTCCCCATATAGCGTGTGTTTCTTCATTATCTCAAATTCTTCTTCTGTTAGCTTCCCCGGTTTGTTCAGTATCTCTTGTGGAACGAGAAGCTTTCCTATGTCATGTAGCCTAGCATAGTACCTTATCTCATTTACAAATGATTCCCCAAGTCCAAGCTTTTCTGCTATGAATGCCGAGAGTTCCCCTACTCTGTATATGTGATTGCCCGTTATTTCGTCGTATCCTTCTGCTATCATTGATAGCTCTTGTGCGAACAGAAGGTGCGCTTCTTCTAGTTCTGTGTATGCTTTCTCCACTTCTTGATATGCTTTCTCTAGCTCTTGTTCTGAGGCTTCAAGCATTTCCACATAGGCTGTTATGTCCTGCGCCATCTCATAGAAATGGACAATCAATTCGCGAAATTCTACAATTCCAGCGTCGTCAATCTCTTTTGTATCTAGA
>WGAO01000030.1 GCA_015489065.1 Thermotogaceae bacterium
AGTATCTCTTGTGGAACGAGAAGCTTTCCTATGTCATGCAGCCTAGCATAGTACCTTATCTCATTTACAAATGATTCCCCAAGTCCAAGCTTTTCCGCTATGAATGCCGAGAGTTCCCCTACTCTGTATATGTGATTGCCCGTTATTTCGTCGTATCCTTCTGCTATCATTGATAGCTCTTGTGCGAAAAGAAGGTGCGCTTCTTCTAGCTCTGTGTATGCTTTCTCCACTTCTTGATATGCTTTCTCTAGCTCTTGTTCTGAAGCTTCAAGCATTTCCACATAGGCTGTTATGTCCTGCGCCATCTCGTAGAAGTGAGAGAATATTTCTCTAAATTCTCTTATCTCTGAAGACTCTATTTTTTCAGATGGAAGGAATACCTTATCATCTCTAAATTTTCTCATGATCTCCATGAGATTTGATAGATCTCTATTTATGTTGCTTGCAATCTTTTTTACAGCTGATCCTGCAAAGTACATCGAAAATATTATGGAAAGTATCAAAGATATAAAAAACGCCCACTGGGATCCTCTTGCAAACTTGAAATCGGTTTCAGCTGTTATCACGAATGGCTTTGAAAATTCTCCATCTCTTGGAAAAAGTTGTATGGTGTCAACAAAGAACATCTTGGCGAGTTTTCTCCTAACAACCATCTTTTTTGATTTTAAGGCTTGTATTGCCAGCTCTTTTTCGGCAGGTGTAAGCTTTGGGAAAGCGTAGCCGAAAGGATCAAGGTCATGCTCGTATATCCCCACTCTTTTTATAAAAGAGTAATGCTTTGATATCAGCGATATAGAATTTACTAGGGAGTTTACTCCCGGCCAATTTATGAACGCTCTTAAAACAGCAGCTTCTTTTGAATTTATTTTCACATAACCTTTCTTTACAAATGCATAACTCTTATCAAGCTTTACAAACTCGTCGATTTTTTCGAAAGCGATTTCTCCTGGCTTGAGTTTTCTGACAAAATTCAGGGTGATTTCATCTATTTTGAAATTGTCAGAGGTAGTGAACAAAATTTTACCGTTCATATCAAAGATTGTGATATCGTATCCGAGTACTCTTTGATCGTCCATAGAGAGTTGCAAATCCGTGATCTTATTGGATATGACCATTTTAAAAATTTTTTTAAGTGCTGGCCTCATCCATTCCTCTTCTAGACTTTCTTCGTATCCCTCAAGTGCTTTAAGGTAGGTTTCTACATTCGATTTGACGAGTTTTTCGATAGTACCGGATACCTCTTCTATCAATTGTCGAAGATAGTAACCACTCACCGACATAACAAAAATCAGGGTTGATATACCAACCGTAAGTATCACGAGCCTTATCTTTTTGGATACAAACTTCTCAAAGCTGAGTTCTTTGTCCTCCGTAGACATAATGTGATTGCCATGAATTTTTGAATCTCCTTGGATTATACTATATGAAGAATAGGTATCATTACTCTGAAAACAAAGCTCCTTGTAAAAGGATATAGAGATATATGGTCTACATCAAATAAGAAAATATAACCAAAATAGAACCGCACTGAGGCTCCTTAATACGGGAATCCAAGAGGGTTATGACATTCGCTAATATCCCAGTACTTATCGTTCAATCAAATCAAGACGTGGGAAAACTTCTAAAAATTTTTTTCATTCTGCCACTTCCACTGAATTTCAAACCTCAATATGAGATGGTAAACTTCATCAATCGGGAGGTGATTTCTTGTTAAGCGTTGCTCTTTCAATAATCGTTCCTATTCTCGGGTATTTTGCAAAGGTTAATATCTGGATCTTGGCTATCTCTGGTATATTCGCTATAGCTGGAAGTGTTTATTTTCTCAAGGAGCGATCTCAAAAGGCTGAGAGTTTTAACAGATTGACCCTAATTTTGTTGATAGCGGTAACTGTTCTTGCGTGGGCTAAGAAGATTCCGGTTCCTGGATTTCTTCCACTCTCTTTAGCAGTTTTTTCTACGATTTTTCTCGATCTTTCATATAGTGGAAAAAGATCCCTTTCAATCCCTTTTTGGATTTTCATATATTGGGGAGTGAGTGAGATATTCTCGTTGAGGTATTCCAGATGGGGATATCTCATGGGAGCTGTCGTTGCTCTAATAGCTTGGAGGGATATTTTTGGCAAGGTACAGAAAACTCAGTGAGTATCTGAGGGAAAGATACAAGTCGAGGGTTCAGAAGATCCCTATATACGCTGGTTTCACATGTCCGAACCGCCTCAAAGGAGAGCCGTGTATATACTGTGACTCTACCGGGAGTGGTTTTTCTACTTTAATGAACCTTTCAATAAGAGATCAGATCTTAACTTGGAAAGATCGCTTCAAAAAAAAGTATAAAAATGTTAAGTTTATAGCGTATTTCCAAGCCTTTTCGAACACCTTTGCTTCTATGGATGTCCTTAGGAGAAAATACGAGGAAGCTCTTGTAGATGATGAAATAGTAGCTCTTGACATATCAACGAGGCCAGATCTTCTCCAGGAAGAGATTTTGGATCTTTTGGAAAGTTTTAAAAGCAGGGTTGATGTCTTCCTGGATATCGGCCTTCAAACGGTGAATTACAAAACTCTGAAAATCTTGAAAAGGCATCACACTTTAGCAGAATTCATAGACGGCGTTTCCCGTGCGAAAAGGCGAGGTTTTGAAGTAACAACTCATGTCATAGCCAATCTTCCATGGGATGATCTAGAAGATGTTATCGAAACAGCCAAAGTGATATCTGCTCTTGGTATAGATGGTGTTAAGGTGCATTCTTTATATGTTGTTAAAGGAACAGAGCTGGGGAATATGTACGAGCGTGGCGAGGTTTCTATAGGGTCTCTTGAAGAATATGTTCAGAGGGTTGTAACATTCTTGGAATATCTCGATCCATCTATCGTTATACATAGACTCGTTGCAGACCCCCCGAAAACGGGAATTCTCTTCGGAAACTGGGGTGTGAGTAAGCTTGAGATAATAAACGCTATAGAGAAAGAGCTTGAAGACAGGGATACTTATCAAGGAAAGAAATTTGACTATCTAAATCGGTAAAGCAGAATTCTGAGGATTCACTATGCTTGAAGCTCGTTCAACTCCTTCGAAATTCAACACCTTGGTACCAAACTTGTCGATAACGCTAGAGGCGGTATAATTTCACAAAAGAACCGGGGTGGAATTATGAAAAGAGAAGTTTTTCAAAAGTTGTCCTTAGATGATTTAAAAAAGTATGACGATGCGGAAAAGGGAGTAGTTGTGTACGATGAAAACGGAAATATTATATATGCAAACAAACAGGCTCTTATTATCTTTGGATATGCAAGTATTGAAGATCTTTCAAATGGATGGAAACTCATACCCCCTGAGTACAAAATGATCGTTCAAAACAGAATAGAAAGAGCTTTGTCAGGAGAACCTTCTCCATCATTGACCCTAAGAGTTTTCACGGGTGACAGGAGAGACGAAATAATCAAATCTAAAACCTTCCCCATTATTTTAAATGGCAAAAGAGCGATAATGGCGGTTTTTGCAAGAGAAGTAGAAGACAGGTTCAAGAGAAATGCCATCAGGGAAACTTTAAAGATTATTAAAAAATCCGTAGAGCCTTTTTTAGAAGATAGGACAATCGATATAAAAGAGATAATGAGATGTATTTACGAGAGCATCAAAGGTATATTTTCACATCTAGATCTAGTTTTTGTGAAAAAGAACATGGAGGTTCTCTTTGCAACGGCAGAAAAGGTCCCTTGTGTGAAAAATCCACCAATATTGAAATGTATGAAAGAGAAAAAGGAAATCTATATTTCTTCAAGTGAGATAGATGGGAAAGTTTATACGATATTTGCCTCTCCGATCTTTGTCGGTGGAGAAATCTTTGGGGCAATTGGATTTAGAAAAGAAGGATATGGAGCATTTGCACCAGAGGATGTGGAGATGTTTCGCGTGGTGTCAGAGCTTGTATCTTTGATATTAAAGCTTTCAAAAAAGATAGAGGATATCGAAAAAGAAAAAGAGGATCTTTTTACAAAGGTTATGATAGATGACCTGACGGGATCATACACGAGGAATTATTTAAACGAGTTTGCTGAGAAGATTGTTTCCTACTTTAAAAGAAGAGGCGAAAGCGTTTCTGTGGTGATGATGGATATAGATAATCTTAAACTTGTTAACGACAGTTATGGACACCTTGAAGGCGACAAACTTCTGAACGACTTTTCAAGAATCGTTATGGAAAACATCCGAGAGACGGATTTACTAATAAGATTAGGTGGAGATGAGTTTTTATTGATTCTTCCAGGTTGCGATTTAGAAAATGCTGAAAAGGTGATGAGAAAAATCGTTGAGAATGTTGAAAGAGAAAATACAAGGAGAGATCCGAAAATACATTTCTCATACGGAATAGCGCTAGTGGATAGCGATCTAAGAAAAGCTATAGAGATAGCAGACGATAAGATGTATACCATGAAGAGAATCCATCATAGCGTTTTGTGACAACCTATTGATTGTTGTAAACTAACGGGATAACGGGGGTGATAAAGGATGAGGATAAAAGAGATAATTCCATACGCTCTTGGAAAAAAACCTGCACATGTTTTGTTTAAAAACGCGAAGATCGTAAATGTATTCACAGGCGAAGTAGAGGAAGGGAACATAGCAATCTTTAAAAAGAGAATAGCGGGCGTTGGAGATTATGAAGATGGCGAAAGAGTGATAGACCTTAAAGGGATGTATGTGGTTCCTGGATTGATAGATGCTCACCTTCATATAGAGAGTTCTATGCTATCCCCAAGGCAGTTTGCAAAGGCGGTTCTTCTTCATGGAACAACTACTGTAATAGCCGATCCCCATGAAATAGCGAATGTCCTGGGCCTTGACGGTATCGAATATATGATTGATGCAACAGAAGGGATCCCTTTAAATGTCTACATAGCCATACCATCCGCTGTTCCAGCCTCTCCGAATTTTGAAACTTCCGGAGCAAGAATAGGTCCTGAGGATGTTATAAATTTCGTTGAGAGATATCCAAAAAGAATTATTGCACTTGGAGAAGTGATGAATTTTCCAGGAGTTTTAAATGTTGATTATGAGACCATCGCTAAGATAGAAATCCTCAGACACAAGTACAAAAAGATTGATGGACATGCCCCTGGACTTTCTGGAAAAGAGCTCAACGCTTATATAAGTGCTTTCATAAGATCAGATCACGAGGCTACAACGGCTGAGGAAGCTTTGGAAAAGATCAGTAGAGGGATGCAAGTGTTCATAAGGGAAGGAACCACAGCACAGGATCTTGATGCTTTGATAAAAGCTGTCAACGAGAAAAATCAGTTTTTCTTCTCCTTCTGCACAGATGATAAAGATGCTCTTGACATATTAGAAGAGGGCCATATAGATCACAATATAAGGAAAGCAATTTCTCATGGTATAGATCCTATAACTGCTGTTAGAATGGCAACGATAAACACGGCTAGGTACTTCAATCTCAGGAGTATGGGAGCTGTGGCTCCGAGCTACAAAGCTGATTTCGTTGTTCTTGACGATCTGGAGAGTTTCAGCATAAAGATGGTGGTAAAAGATGGAAAGATTGTTGTTGAAGATGGGAGATTCGTTGGAAATCTCCGTGGAAGGATTCCGAATGTTCCAGATGTTGTCGGACATGTGAAACTTCCCAAGTTTACATTGGATGATTTAAAGATAAAAGACCGCGGAAAGAAAATAAGAGTGATAAAGATATTTGAGAAAAACTTGATTACTGAAGAGCTGATCGTAGAACCAACTGTAAAAAACGGATATGTCGTTCCGGATGTAAAGAGAGATCTTTTAAAAATAGCGGTTTTTGATAGACATACAGGTTCTGATTTTTCAATAGGCTTTGTCAACGGTTTTGGATTGAAGAGAGGAGCATTGGCTGCGAGTATAGGGCATGATTCTCACAATGTTTTTTCCATTGGTACAAATGACGAGGACATAGAGTTTGCCGCAAAAGAAATACAAAAGATGAACGGCGGAATAGTCCTTGTCGATGGAAAAAAAGTAATCGAGGCGATACCACTCCCGATAGCCGGACTCATGTCAAACGAACCACTTGAAAAGGTGGCTGATATGGTCAGAAGGTTTGATGGAAAGTTGATCGAGTACGGAACAGATAAGGAAAAAATGATGGGGGTATTCTTCATACAGCTTTCGGTCATACCGAAGATAAAGATAACCGATAGAGGAATAGTGGATGTGTCAAATCAAAGATTTGTTGATCTATTTGTGGAATAGACGAAAGGAGGTGAACTTATGAGAGTAGATAGTATCGGCGGGGCGGATATAAATAAGTTGTCCAGCACAGATAAAGTTCAAAGAAAGGTTCAATCTCAGATCAGAAAGATTCGATCGAATCAAATGCAAAATTTTGAGAGAAACAGAGTGGAAAGATCGATAGACAGAATGGCAAAGATCAGCAACGAGATGAAAAGCAACGCAACCAAAAGGATGAAAGTTTTCTATAAAGCTTTGGAAAAGTCAATGTTTGATTTTATGGGGTGATCATGTGAAAACGATATTTCTTCTGGTTTTTCCAATAATAGCATTTTCCACATACCTGACGGTCGGGATTGACTACGACCTAAGTTGGTTTCCGTATATAGGCTTTGGAGATCAGTCGGGGAACGATCGCTTTGAAATGTGTTTTGGGTTCAGAAACATAAGTGATGTCTGGACTGTAAAAATATTCGGTACATATGCTAAGAATTTCTGGGAAGGCTTTGAGGGTTTTGTCTCTGTAGAGAGTTTTCTTACTCCCGGAGGTAATGGTGAGCTGAATTCCCTGGAGTATTCGGAGAGATCTTTCGTATACATTGCAGCTGTTGGAATATCTTATTCTTTTGATCTTGGCTTTTTGGGAGTTAATTTTTCTTTGGGAGAAAGCTTTGTTCTCCCGCTTGGCGCATCATCGGATACTATTCCTGCACTAAAGTTATCCTTTGGTATTCGCTGAAGGACATTCCTCTTTTAGGGGACATAGGGCACATTTAGGATTTCTTGGGAGGCATATGTTCCTTCCAAATTCTACCATTGAACCGTTTATTGGTCCCCAAAGCTCTTCTGGAAGAATTTTCATGAGCTCAATTTCAGTCTGTTCTGGAACTCTTGTTTTCACCCAGCCGAGTCTGTTGCTTATACGATGAACATGAGTGTCAACTGCAAGAGCGGGCTTTCCAAATGACACATATAATACTATGTTTGCCGTTTTTCTTCCCACTCCTGGTAACGATACGAGATCCTCAAGCGTGTCAGGAACTTCCCCTCCAAATCTTTTCAGTATCTCCTTGGATACTTCTATTATTCTTCTAGCTTTTTGTCTGAACATTCCAGCGGGTCTAATGAGATCGTAGAGCTCTTCTGGTTTGGCACTTGCCAATTTCTCTGGATTGTCATAACCTGCCCTGAAGAGTCTTTCAGCGGCTTCGTCTGTATTCTCATCTCTGCTCCTTTGACTGAGTATAGTTCTTATAAGAACTCTAAATGGATCTCTTTCCTCGTGATTTCTTGGGAACTTCTCGATTATCAATTTTGCCTGATCTTTTACATTCAAATTATCATCCCCTTATTTGGATCAACAACACGTAAATTGACACCTTCCAAATCTTTCTCATATTTTTTTAGGATTCTATCAATTTTTCCAATGTATCTTGTGGATATGTGGTAAAGCACCACATTCTTCACTCCTGACTTTTTGATCGTTTCCACAACTTCTTCTATCGATGCATGATTCTTTATTCTTCTATCCTTTGAGTTCAGAAATGTGCATTCGTGGATGAGCAATTCCGTTCCCTCGACTTCTTTTGGATCTAATGCGAGTGAATCACCAGAAACCGTCAGAAGCTTTTGGTCATATTCATAGGTTACCGCATCTTGTCCGAGTTCTTTGACAAGCGATGCGATCTTTTTAGGATCTAGGTGTTTGTACTCATCCCTTAGCTTTCTTCTTGTCTCGTATATGTGATATCCGTAGCTCTTCTCCCCAGATGTGTGTTTCGTTCTAAAAGGAACGACGAATCTCTTGAAAGATCCTGCTTTTCTCAGGAATACCCTTTCACCACTCTCAATTGGATAAGTTGTAAAGGAGAATCGCAAGTCTGGATTCGCTTTTTTTATGAAGCTTAAGTAAGCTTCTATAGCTCTGTTCCCTTTCGGATAATAAACCTCCAAGGGCTTTTCTCTATCTCCCATGGCGTTGTTTCTCGTGTTTATCACATTCCATATGCCAGATATGTGATCAACATGGCCATGAGTAAGGAATATTTTCTTTACAGCGTAGACCTTGCTCATCATAGTTGTTGCTACACCTTCTCCCGCGTCAAAGAGAACTCTTTCAGGTGAATAGTATATCCATGTTGAAAATAGAGCTTTTGAGTATATCCAGAGTACCACTCCTTTTCCCCCTCTCTGCTGTCGAAGGAGAATTTTAACATAAAAACGCTTGTTGAACCTTCATTAGATCTTTCAGTCGTAATTCTTTGGAAGATAAGCAACCGAATTGGGGGGAATTGAAATTGAAAGAAATATCAGAAGCGTTTCTAAATCTGACGCTGTGGATGTCTTATGGAGACTTTATGAGCGAGCTTCTTAATAGAATATCGGAGTTTCTCTTCTCCGATATGTCTACTATATCCGTTTTCGAAAGCGATAAGAATATGAGGTTTGTATCATGGAAAGGATTTGAAGATCTCGGAAATTTTTTATTCAGGCCGAAAAAGATTCCGGTAAAAGGACGTGTGTTTTATGAAGAGGTTTTAAGTGGAGTGAGGAAATTTTTTGGCGAAAAAGCTTCAAATTTTCTATGGTCTCGTGGACTCGATAAATCCAAGACTGTTATGCTTGGACCAATACACTCTGATAGGGTCCCAACCGGGATTGTTCTTCTCGGTTACCGCGATGACAGAGTCATAACGAAAAAGATGCTTCGGGATTTTAGGATCTTTAGAAGTTACGCGTCAATGTTCATAACACTGAAGAAAGCTCAAGAAAGAGAAAGGAATTATCAAAAAGGAGTTATAACTATGATGACTAGTCTCCTAGAAATGAGAGATCCTTATACTCTTGGGCATTCAACAAGAGTGGCGAGCATGGCGGCGAATTTAGCAAGATTCATGGGCTTTGACAGAGAGAGGATTGACAGGGTTTACTGGGCTGGGATAGTTCACGATATAGGAAAGATGGGGATCCCGGAAAGCATTCTTCTCAAAGCCGGAAGTCTAACCGAGGATGAGTTTGAGGTTGTTAAGACACATCCCGCGCTCAGTGAAAGTGCACTTTCTAACTTTTCATGGCTTGATGACTTGAAACCCATCGTGAGGCACCACCACGAAAGATGGGATGGAACAGGATATCCGGATGGTATATCGGGTGAAGATATTCCCTTAGAATCGAGGATAATATCTGTTGTTGATGCTTACGATGCGATGACTTCGGATAGAATCTATAGAAAGGCTTTGAGTATTCAAGAAGCCGAGAGAGAACTTTTAGATGGTGCAGGATCTCAATTTGACCCATATGTGGTCCGTATGTTTCTAAAGCTACTAAAAAGCCGGGGATAATCCCCCGGCTTTTTTTATATCTTGAATCTCTTCAGGTATTCGGATAGTCTCTTAACGCTGTTGTTCAAGTCTTCCGCCCGGTCACTTACTTTCATCACCGTTTCTGCTGTATCCTTTAGTAACTCAAATATCTTTTGAGTCTCGTTGTCAACCTCTACAAGCTCTTTGGCCATCGCATCTATTGAAACACTCACCTCATTAGCTGCTTCGCTCTGCTCTTTCGAAGTTTCTGCAAGGTCTTCCGTCATGCTGTTCACACGTTCTATTCTTTCAAGGAGCTTTTCCAAAGTTTCTATACTCTTATCAGCCATTTTAACACTGTTATCTATATTCTCAGAAAGAGTCTTACCATCCTCACTTATAGCATAAGCTTGGTTTTTGATCTCTCCAAGTATATTTCCAATCTCCATAGCCGAGTTCTGACTCTCTTCAGCAAGTTTTCTGATTTCTTCAGCTACTACGGCAAAACCTTTTCCTGCTTCTCCAGCCCTTGCTGCCTCAATAGCTGCGTTAAGAGCCAAGAGATTGGTTTGCTCGGCTATACCGCTTATCGTATCCACGATTTGCGTGATTCTTTCAGAAAGTTCAAGAAGTCTTTGCATCGATTCAACCGTCTGGTCCATGGTCACTTTGACTTTGTTTATTGAGCTGCTCAGTTCTCCTATGTTTTCCTTAGTTTCATCTGAAGAGCTTTTCATTTCAGAACTGATAGTTCTAAGTTCATCTGCGAAATCTGCAAGACTTTGGACTCCTGCGTTGATCTCTTCCATGCCAGAGTTTGCGGTCTGAGCGGATTCCGTAACATCGTTTATCATCCTGCTGACATTGTCCACAACGGCAGTGGCTTCTTCAGACTTTGCAGCCGTATCTTCCACTACCTCGGTAAGAGATCTCGATACATCTTCCACTTGTTTTCCCATGTCGTTTATCTCTGCTATGGTTTCTCTGAGACTTTCCTTGAGTTTTCTAAAGGACTTCGCCAGATTCACTATCTCGTCCTTCTTTGGATCACCTTTAAGCTTGGGGATCTCTACCGTGAGATCTCCGCTGTCTAACTTGTCTGAAACTTCAGCGAGCATCCTAAGCGGCTTCGATATTTTTCCAGCAGCCACATATATCACTACAACCATTACTCCTATTCCAATGAGGCCAAATATCACTCCTAAGATTAAAACTTTTTTCATTTCCTTTTCAAATGCCAAAGACATGTTTCTAACGGTTTCAACCACAGATCTACTTGTTTTTGCAAGCTTGTCTAATATAGAAACGCTATCGAGAACTTCCGATACATCCATGCCTATTCCCATGTATATTCCGTGTCCCGCCGGAGCATATGCAACGAATTTTTTCTGACCTTTGAATGTGAAAAACATGTGTCCTATCTTTCCAGACAAAATCGATTTTCCAAGCTCTTTTAGCTCTTCATTATTGATCATCACAAGATGATTTATCATATTATCCATTGCGTGTGCTATTACGAGAGTTTGAGAGTTAACAGCAAACGCAATGCCGGTCTTTCCAAACCTTATGTTCTTGACAAATTGTATGAAATCTTTCTGCGGGACTTCCGCCGCAACAACACCTATGATGGAGTTGTTCATTCTGCTCCTATAAGACTTCATAAACAACATTTGGGGTTCGTTTTGATTTTCAAACTTGAATGGAACGATCAAATCTTCCTCTTTTTCACCATTCAGTATGGGCTTTATTAGAGAGACATCTATCCTGTACTCTTTGCCATCTGCATCGTATACTTTTCCATCTTTATTGATTAGAAACACACCGCTGTATCCTTTGACATCCTTGTAGCTTTCAAGTGTAAACTTCGCATAGGTTGGTTGAAAAACCGAGAAGGCAGCCTCAATGTTGTCATCCTCAGACATTTTCTCAACCAAGGAGAATTTCTCATCTATCCAGCTCTTTATGTTCTTCGATTCTGATTCAACCAATCTATCGATGAGTGATATGAATTTTTCCAGCACAGATTCTTTTGATTGATTTACATCTTTTTCCATACTAACAACTTGCTGTTCGAGCTTCGGTATTTCAGACATGAGAGAGCGAAATTTGTATTTTGCAAGTTGCATTGGAAAGAATGCCGATAAGAAAACAACAACAGCCACTATAGGCAAGAACCAGAGGATGATCTTTCCTCTTATGCTCATTATATCACCTCCATTTTTATAAACTCCTATTTAATAATATAACACAAAAAATTGTGTGATATTCAACAAAATATGTAAAAAAGGAAGAGAGGAGAGCTCAGATCACGAGCCCTCCACTAATTTCCACTACCGTTGAGGTTATAAAAGAGGCGAGATCGGAAGATAGGAACAAGACGAGATTTGCAACTTCTTCGGGTTTCCCGAATCTTCCGAGTGGAGTCATGTCAAGGACAGCTTTCTTAAGTTTCTCTGGAAGACTCTCTGTCATCGGGGTCTCTATAAACCCAGGTGCGACTGCAACCGCCCTAACTCCTCTTTTTCCAAGTTCCTTGGCTATGGATTTCGTAAGTCCTATGAGACCTGCTTTGGATGCTGCGTAATTTGTCTGGGCAGTATTTCCGTATATTCCAACTATAGAAGATATATTGATTACTACGCCAGATCTCTGGCGCGCCATGTAGGCAACTGCGTGTCGGGAATAATTGAAAGCCCCCTTCAGGTTTATGTTTATCACCCTATCCCATTTTTCCTCGTCCATTCTCATAAGAAGGGTGTCCTCTGTTACTCCAGCATTGTTTACCAATATATCTATTCTTCCCTTTTCTTTTACCAACTTTTCTACAATTTCTTTTGCTCTTTCATAATCGGAGACATCCGCTGTTTCGTAGTCGAAGTTCTCACCGAGTTTCTCTTTTATGGCTCTCAGTTTGTCCTCGCTCCTTGCAACCCCCAAGACATATGCACCATCGCTTACGAATTTCCTAACAATGGCTTCTCCTATTCCACTCGACGCTCCGGTAATAAGTGCTACTTTCCCTTCAATCAACTTTGATCACCTCGCCAAAATGGATGACTTTTATGCCGTTCTTTCTTCCAAGTCCTTTGAGAACAGTCTTTGGACCCACTTCAAAGTATTGTTCAACCCCTAGTTCTTTCATCCTCTCTATGGATTGAAGCCATCTAACAGGACCAACTATCTGTTCTATGAGATACCTTTTCATTTCCTCAGGATCGGTTGATTCTCTAGCGGTTACATTGAGAACTATTGGGAACTTTGGCTTGTGGAATTTTATCTGAGAGAGGAGTTTCTCCATCTTTTCAGCAGCTTTTTCTATAAGGGGTGTATGGAAAGGTCCTGAGACTTTGAGCTCCACGACCTTTCTAGCACCCTTTTCTTTGAGCACTTCCATTGCCTGATGAACGGCTTCTTTCAATCCACTTATAACTATCTGGGTAGGATCGTTGTAATTCGCAGGCCAGACATTTTCTATATCAGATATTGCGTTCTCCACCTCATGGAAAGGAAGTCCTATTATCGCTGCCATCGTTCCCTTTCCGGGTTCAAGAGCGTGTGAGATGAATTCCCCTCTCTTTCTGACTATGTACAGTCCGGTGTCAAAATCGTAAACTCCAGCAGCTGCAAATGCGGTGTACTCACCAAGCGAATGTCCTGCAGCTATATCAGGCTCGATTCCTTTCTTTAGCATCTCTTTATAAGCTATATAACTTGTTAAAAATATAGCAGGCTGGGCGTTCTCCGTTATTTTAAGAGTTTCGTCATCTCCGTTCATTGTAGAGACTATGTCAAAACCAAGAACCTCCTCTGCTCGCTTGTAAAACTCTTTTGCCTCTTCGTAAGCGGCAAAGTCATTACCCATACCGCTGTATTGTGATCCCTGTCCCGGGAAGAGAAAGGCTTTCACTTAAACCACCTCCCGGTATTTTCGCACATCTTCTCGACCACATTTTTGAACTCTTCTAATATATCCTTTATTACCTCCTTAACCGGCTTTATATCGCTTATCAGACCTGCACTCTGACCAGCCATGAATGATCCACTTGAAGTATCCCCTTCTGTAACAGCTCTTCTCAGACTTCCTAGAAGGGCTCTTTCCGCTTCCTCAAAGCTTTTCGCCTCAAGTTCAACAATTTTTTTTGCAAAGGGAGTTTTTAAAACTCTCGCCGGGTGTCCCAGTTTTGCACCGGTAACCATCGTGTCTCTTATGCTTGCTTTAGTTATCTTTCTCTTGAACTCCGGATGAACTTCCGCTTCCTCAGTTGCCACGAATCTGGTTCCCATCTGAACACCTTCAGCACCGAGTGCAAAGACGGCAGCCATTCCGGCTCCATCGGCTATACCCCCGGCGGCAATCACTGGAATTTTGACGCTCTTGACAACCTTGTTGACCAAAACGATCGTCGTGACTTCTCCGATATGTCCACCACTCTCCATCCCTTCGGCTATCACGGCATCGGCTCCTGCTCTTTCAACGAGCTTCGCAAGGGATTCGGACGCCACAACTGGTATGACTTTTATTCCATGTTCTTTGAGCTCTGGTATATACTTTGCCGGATTTCCAGCTCCAAAAGTTATTGCGCTTACTCTTTCTTCTATCGCCACTCTAACAAGCCCATCGGCAAATGGGGAAAGAAGAAGAATATTCACACCTATAGGTTTGTCTGTAAATCTTCTTGCCCTCTTGATTTCTTCTCTCAGACCATCCGGATCCAAATGTCCGGATCCTATAACGCCGAAGGCACCTGCTTCAGAGACAGCTGCGGCTAATTTGGCTGTCCCAGCCCAAGCCATTCCTCCCATAATCATCGGATACTCGATTCCAAGAAGTTCTGTTATCCTTGTCCTCAAGTTTTCACCCCCAGAAGAAGTTTTGATTTTGCTACTACTTTTCCGTTAACTTTCGCTTTTCCATCTACGGTGACGATTGACATCTTTTTATTCAAGACTTTGACTTCATAAACTAACTTGTCTCCAGGTCTTACCTCTCTTTTAAATCTCGCTTCATCTATCCCCAGGAAAAGGGGGATCCCCTCGATCCCCCTTAAAAGCAATATCCCTGCGGTTTGGGCCAAACCCTCAATTATCAGAACTCCTGGATAAATTGGATATTCTGGAAAGTGTCCTTGAAAAACTGGATCAGATATTGAAATGTTTTTGAATGCTCTTATGTAATCTTCGTCGATTTCCTCCACTCCGTCTACCAAAAGAAATGGGTATCTGTGCGGTAGAATCTTTTTTATCTCATCTATGTTCATTCGTACCACCCCACGACAACCGATGCGTTGTGGCCTCCAAATCCGAAAGAATTCTTTAAGAAGTTTCTTATTTTCCAATCCTGAGCCTCCTTATCGGCTACACCAAGTCCTTCGGTTTCTGGATCTGGATCATCCAAGTTCGGCAGGCCGTGAACAAAACCTCCCCTCATCTGAAGTATGGCAGCAATCAGCTCTGCTGAACCAGCGGCTCCAAGGAGGTGTCCCATGAAAGTCTTTGTGGAATTTACCCTTATATCTTTTGCCCTATCTCCAAATACCATTTTTATGGCTCTGGCTTCGACCTCGTCTCCAGCAGGAGTTGATGTCGCATGTGCCGAAACATAATCGACATCCTCACTGGACATTTGAGCATCTTCAAGAGCTAGCTTCATGACTTGAGACATTGTGCTCCCGTCTGGCCGCGGTGCACTTATGTGATAGGCGTCGTCATTCATTCCAATACCTTTTATTTCTGCTATTATTTCCGCGTTTCTTTCTTTCGCTATTTCTTCAGCCTCAAGAATGAGTATCCCGGATCCTTCTCCCATAACAAAACCGTCTCTTCCTTTGTCGAATGGTCTTGACGCTTTCTTTGGTTCATCATTCCTTGTGGAGAGTGCCCTCATAGCAGCAAATCCCGCTATTCCCATTTTCTCGATTGAAGCCTCAGCTCCTCCAACTATTGCAACATCCGCATATCCGTGCCTTATGAGAAGCGCTCCCATTGCTACTGAGTGAAGGGATGAAGCACACGCACTCACCGGGGAGAAATTAGGACCCCTGAGATCATACTGAAGGGAGATCATACCAGCCACGAGATTTATCAGAACTTTCGGTATCATGAACGGGCTTACTCTTCCTGGACCTTTTGAATCTAGAACTTCTTTTTCTCTCATCAGAGTTATAAGGCCACCTATTCCAGAACTTACTAAAACTGCTGTTCTATCTTTGTATTTCTCCAGGTCTACACCACTTGACTCAACAGCCATTTTCGTAGCGGCGAGTGCAAATTGAACAAACCTGTCCTGTCTTCTCGCTAACTTCTTATCCATGTAATCTGCTGGGTTAAAATCTCTGATCTCCGCCGCTATCTGGGCTGCAAGGTCTGAAGGATCAAAGAAGCTGATCCTGTCAATAGCTATTTTTCCCTCCTTGAGAGAATTCTCATACTCCTTTAAGCTCTTTCCTATAGGGGACACTATCCCCATGCCCGTCACTACTACCCTTCGCCTCAAACTCTCACCTCCTTGGGAGGTGATTATAATCATGGAATATTAAATTAGTCAAACTAATGAATTTGCAAAAGCTAATATTATTGGAAAGTTTATAAGCTGGGGCCGTTCCACTTTAGCAAAAATTCACCCACTCTTTCATAGCCTATCATTCGCACCATCTTGAGAAAGACTCTTGCTGTTACCACTGCGTCGTCCAGGGCTCTGTGATGAATTTTATCTGTTATCGAAAAGTATCTCGCGAGCCATTCAAGGCTTCGCGGTTTTCCAAAGAGAATACTCGACATTTCATAGGTGTCGATATAGGCAGGATCAATCGGGAAGGAGCCTATTTCTTTGGCAGCGTAGTCCAGAAACATCAAATCGAATTTTCCATTGTGAAAGATTGGTACCATATTGGAAAGGTACGATTTTATCGTTGGGAATATATCATCCATCGATGGAGCTCTAACAACTTCGGAATTTCCTATTCCATGAACTTTTTCGACAAGAGCGGGAATTCTGACCATCGGATTGACAAGGGTTACATAGGATTTTTCCAGTATTATCTTTCCTCTATACACCGGAACCAATGCTATTTCTATTATCCTATCTCCACGATCAGGATTGACACCAGTGGTCTCGGTGTCTACAGCACAAAACACCGTCTCCTCCCATTTCAGCAAAGTGAATCACCTGATCTTTTTCAATGCTTCATACTCTGCGGCAGATACGAGGTCTTCCCCTGTGACCATCCAGTCCTCCATGGAGGATATTCCATAGACATAATCGGGCTTCTTCAAAACTTTCTCCTTGAGATATTTGCGGATAAACCTTCTCTCAAGTCTCTTTACGAATACCCTGGCACCATTCTTATCGGTGCCAGGGAGTATTATGACTATCTCACCTTCACCTAAATTGAAAGCCTTATCAGATTTTCTACTGGATGCGTTTAGAGAGGTTATGAGCATTCTGACTGCGTCCATGTCTCCATCCATAACTTTGAAGACTACTAAGCTGAGTGGCATGGTATTTCTCTTAGCTTTCATGAATTCTTCTTCTAAGACTTCGCTAAATCCACCAACCTGAAGGTACATTTCATAAAGCCTCACCTTTAGCTTCATGATTTTTTCGTCTATCCTGGAATCGATAACGTCGATAACATTTTCTGGTACATCATCCTCTAGTTTCCCAACAATGACTGTTGGTTTGTAAGTATGGGGTTTATCAGAGAAAATCAAGGCAGCTTCCTCTTCAGAGGAGACGGGTATCGACAAATTTTTCAAAAGTCTTTCAAATTTTCTCTTCGTTCTCTGCGGTAAATCAACATGTACAATCATTTTTCAACCATCCTTAGGAAATATTCGTGTATCCTTGTGTCTTTTGTGAGTTCTGGATGAAACGAACTGGCCAAGATGTTTCCTTCCCTGACCAATACGGGGTCTCCTTTATACTCAGCTAAAACTTTTACATTTTCCCCAAGATTGATAATTCTCGGGGCTCTTATAAAAACAGCTCTGAAAGGTTTCTCGCCAAGAGATTCTATCTTTATATCAACTTCAAAGCTCTCGACTTGCCTTCCATAGGCATTCCTTTCCACCTCAATATCTAGAACTCCCAAAAGTGGCTGGTTATAATCCGAAACCTTCTTAGATAGCAATATCATCCCCGCACATGTTCCATAAACTGGAAAACCTTCCTTTATTTTTTCGACAAGAGGTTCTTTGATACCGACATTTTCCATTATCCTTCCCATAGTAGTGGATTCTCCACCAGGGATTATCAATCCATCAATCAAGTTTAAGTCTTCTGGGAGTTTCACCACGAGGGTCTCGACACCGATAAGATTCAACATCTCAACATGTTCTCTGAAGTCTCCCTGGAGCCCAAGAACTCCTATCCTCAATCTCACCAGCCCCTTTCCTGCATTCTCACCTCAAGCTCATTTACGTCCAATCCAGACATTGGTTCTCCTATATCTTCGCTAACCTTGAGGAGTATCTTCGGATTGTCCCAATATGTCACCGCCATAACAACGGCCTTGGCCATCTTCATAGGATCTTTACTCTTGAATATACCAGATCCGACAAAGACACCGTCCGCACCTAACATCATCATAAGAGCCGCATCTGCTGGAGTTGCCACTCCTCCAGCGGCAAAATTGACCACGGGAAGTCTTCCAAGTCTTTTTACCTCTCTTAAAAGCTCAACAGGTGCTCCTAAGTCTTTTGCTTCTTTCACTAATTCTTCCTCCGGCATGTTGACGACCTTTCTTATCTCATCCTGAACCCTTCTCATGTGTTTTACAGCCTCAACTATGTTCCCTGTTCCTGCTTCTCCTTTAGTCCTTATCATAGCAGCACCTTCTGCAATTCTTCTGAGCGCTTCCCCCAAGTCTCTCGCTCCACAAACAAATGGAACTTTGTAATCATGTTTGTTTATGTGGAACTTATCGTCAGCTGGTGTAAGGACTTCGGACTCATCAATAAAATCAACTCCTAATTCTTCGAGTATTCTTGCCTCAGCCATATGACCTATTCTAACCTTCGCCATAACCGGTATCGAGACAGCTTCCATTATCTCTATTATCTTCTTTATAGAAGCCATTCTTGCAACTCCGCCAGCCTTTCTTATATCAGCTGGGACTCTTTCAAGAGCCATTACTGCAACTGCACCTGCTTCTTCAGCTATCTTAGCTTGTTCTGCATTCGTAACATCCATTATCACTCCGCCTTTAAACATCTCGGCAAAACCTTTCTTGACCATCCAGGTCCCTTTGTAAACTTCCATTTTGATCCCCTCCCGTTCCATTTATCTGTTCAAATTGAATTTTACTCCACTCGTGTGGGAAATTATATCACCAACCGAAAGCAATTTGTGGTGTACAATACCCAGGGAGGTGTCTGCTCTTGAGGAAACTAATAATTTTTTTGATGGGTTTTAGCTTACTCTATGCAGGAGTTGTTCATATCTCCTCTGATTTTGTCGAACCAGAAGACGATATAATAACCTACTCTGGAAATGTTTCAGCTTTTATAGATGAAGACAATGTACATCTTTGGGCGTCCACCCTGACCGTCAGTAAGTACGCAGGAGATTGGCGAAAGATAAAAGCCTTGGGAACGGTCTCAATTGAAACCAAGTCTATGATAGCCACTTCTGACGAACTTAATTATGACCTTCAGGACAAAAAAGGAACTCTATCTGGAAGCGCAACAGTCTTCTTGACAAATGACAATGCTACCGTTTTAACGGATTCTCTGGATTTTGATTTGAATAGGAACTTTTACGCTTCATATAAGAGAAGCACTATGTTCAGAAAAGATGTCGTTGCTACATCCAATACATTTACCTATGATGGGTCAGTCATGGTTCTTAAAGGAGATGTCGAAGCCAAAAGCAGAGAGACAAATCTGTTTGGAGACAAGGCGGTACTCAACCTAGACAAAGACATGATGGATGTAAGGGGAGATGTCAGCGTAATTCTTGAAGATGCCACAATTACCGGAAAGGATCTCGTATACGATATGGAGAGCGAGGGAACATTCACAGGAAATGTGAGAGCTGAGATACAGGGAGAGAAGTCCAGCATAAAGATATCTTCTGATTATCTCAAATTCAACACGAAGAGAAAGGTTTACATTGGCTGGAGCGATGAAGGAAAAGTAAAGATATGGAAAGGAAAGACTTATACAGAGTCGAAGAGATTCAAGTATTCGAAAGATACAGGAGTAGTCGAACTCACAGGAGGAGTTTTCATACATGACATAGAGAAGGATGTAAAAATGTGGGCCGAAAGGGCACTTATATATTTGAATGAAGATAAGATGAAAGCCTTCAAAGTTAAGACAGAGATAACTACGAAGTGAGGTGATTATCTTGAAAAAAATCGGCTTGATAGGAGGAACGAGTCCGGAATCGACACTTCTTTACTATGAAAATCTGATAAGCCTCTCAAGAGAAAATCTACCTGAGAATGTGTATCCAGAAATTCTCATATACAGTGTGAATTTCGATTTTGTGGTAAGTAACATGAGACGGGAACCAAGGATAGTTGCAGAAAAATTCAACGAGATTTTGAAAATTTTTGAGAGTTCTGGCGTCGAAATAGGAGCTTTGACTGCTAATACAATGCATCTTCTTTACGATATGCTCAACACATCAATTCAAATGATTCACATAGTGGATTCCGTCAAGAATTACTCTGTGAAGAAAAACTACAAGAAGCTAGTCTTATTTGGGACGAAGCGAACGATGGAGAGCGATTTATACCCATCTAAGATGAAGGATGAGGGGATAGAGATAATAATACCTTCAGAAGATGATAGAGAAGAGATCAACGAGATTATATTTTCTATAACCGCTAATGGCGTGGATGAACAACTCAAGGATAGAGCTATGAAAATTGCGGAGAAATATGCAGGTCTTGCGGATGCCATAATACTCGGCTGCACAGAGCTTCCACTAGTTTTAAGAGATTCAGGATTTGAAGTCATAGATACAGTTGAAGTTCACGCTAGGGACATATTTTTCAAGGCGGTGGAAGGTTGAAGATAATAGCACCGCATCGAAATCCCGATTTTGATGCATTTGCATCCGCCGTTGCTTACAAACTTTTAAATCCCGACCATGAGATCGTTCTCAGCGGACACCCAACACAGAACCTTCACGAATACTTGAGAATATACGGGGATAGGTTTAGATACCTGACAGATAAAGAGATAAAGCCTGAAGAGATTGAAAAAGTTGTAGTTGTTGATACAGCATCTCCAAATAGATTGAGCGAGAAGATAAGAGATCTCTTATCAAAGGCTGAGGTGATTGTATACGATCATCATCCAGATATCAAAGAGGGCGGTATAAAAGGAGAAATGCACCTTGAAAAAGTCGGTGCGGCAACCACAATACTCGTGGAGGAGATAATGGAGAAAGGTGTAGATATCGATCCGATTGTTGCAACGCTTCTCGCAATAGCTATATATGAGGATACGGGAAATCTCCTCTATACCTCCACGACTCCAAGGGATCTCGAAGCCGTTAAATTTCTCCTGGAGAACAAGGCAAATCTTGTTGAAGTTTCTGAGTATGTGAAACTGGACTTGAGCTACGATCAAAAACAGATTTTGGAGGAGCTGTTTAAAAGTGTTAAGGAATATACAATTGGTGGTGTAGAAGTAGCAATTGCAACTGCAGAATACGAAAAATTTGTGGGCGGGTTGAATGTTGTGACAAGCAAGCTCTGGAGTAGTGGAGGATATGAAACACTTATATGTATTGTAAAAACTGGGAAGAAAACTTTCGTTATAGGGAGAACTTCCTCTCCTGATGTGAATATAGGTGGGCTGATGTCAAGTTTAGGTGGAGGCGGTCATAGAAAAGCCGGGTCTGCTTCATTTTCCGGCAAAAGTGTAGATGAGGCTGTTGCGATCGTTCTAAATAAGCTGAAGGAGTACATATCACCTGCTGTTAGAGCTAGGGATGCCATGTCGTCTCCCGTTAAGGTTATATACGCAAGAGAGACGATAGAGGAAGCCAATCGAATAATGGAAAGAACCGGTCATAGCGGTCTTCCGGTAGTTGAGGGTAACAAATTGGTCGGGATAGTCACCAAAAAAGCTGTCGATAAAGCTATCAATCACGGACTTGGAGACAGACCAGTTAAGTCAATAATGAGCTCGAAACTCGTGACGGCATCTCCAGATACTCCTCTTAGTAAGATAAGGCAGTTGATGATAGAGAACGATATAGGGAGGGTCCCGATAATAGAAAACGGCGTTCTAGTCGGTATAGTGACAAGGACTGACATATTGAGAACGATATTTGGAGAAGTTGGCGGGAACAAGAAGGTAGAAGGGGTCTACAGAAAAGATGCCAATGTCTTTGTCGATATAAGACACCTAATGAGAGAGAGAGTGAATCCAAGAATATTGAATCTCTTAAGGCTTCTTGGAACTCTGGCAGATGACAGAGAAACGAAGATCTATGTTGTGGGAGGATTTGTTAGAGATCTCCTGCTGAATATTCCCAATGAGGATGTTGACATAGTTGTTGAGGGGAACGGACCGGATTTTGCGAAGTACGCTGCGAAGTTTTTGGATGTTAGTGTTGTGGTTCATGATCAATTCATGACAGCATCCCTCTTTTTTAAAGATGGATTCAGAATAGATGTTGCAACAGCTCGGACAGAGTATTATGAATCCCCTGCTAAGCTTCCCAAGGTTGATGTGAGCTCGATAAAGAATGATCTGTACAGACGGGATTTTACGATAAACTCCATGGCCATTAAGCTCAACCCTGTTGAATTTGGAATACTTTATGATTTCTTCGGAGGTAGAAGGGACTTAGAGGAAGGAATAATAAGAGCGCTCCATACTCTGTCCTTTATAGACGATCCAACGCGAATTCTCAGGGCAGTTAGATTTGAGCAGAGATTCGATTTTAAAATAGAAGAGACAACGGAGAATCTCATAAGAGAAGCTGTGGATGGTGGATATCTGGAACACGTTACCGGAATGAGATTAAGGCAGGAGATAGAAAAAATACTGAAAGAGAGAGAACCTCTCAAATCTGTGAAGAGGTTGGCACAATTGGGAGTTATAAAGCATCTTTTCCCGCGAACATACTACAGTCAGGTTATGGATAAAAAGCTAGAAGGACTATTTGAATTTCTTCCTTTTGCCGAGAAGAAATTTCCCAGCTTGAACAAGTTCTATGCCTTGATGTATGTGTTTCTAGAGTATTATGATGAGGGAAGCTTGGAGTTCGTTAAATATAGATACTCCATACCTGATAAAGTGACAAGCGAATTGAAAATTCTGGAAAAAAGGGTCAAGGACATAGCTGCTGGAATAGACAATGGAAGAGAATTCTCTTGGATCTATGACAACTTGAAGGATGTCTCACCTGAAGGAATATGTTATGTGGCTTCATATCTCACTGAGAAAGGGAGAAGAAGGCTAAAAGAATATCTAGAGAAATTGGACTCTGCAAAACCTCGCATTGTCAATGGAAAATATTTGATAAAGCTTGGCATCAGTCCTGGTCCTGAGATAGGAGAGATAATAAGCGAAATCATAAAAGGGAAATTAAACGGTGTTGTGAAAGATGAAGAATCTTTTGTAAAGGAGATTTTGGAAAGGAGGAATAGTAGTGAAAAACCTGGTTTTCAAAAGAGAAACGGGGTGGAAGATACTCAGTCGGGATGAATTAGAGAGATTTTCAAGAGGGTATATGGATTTCATAGGAAAGTGCAAAACTGAAAGACAGGTTGTCAGCTTTGTTGAAGATGTTCTCAGAAGAAACGGTTTTTCAAGTATTGAGGAATATGATGGCTCTGTTCCGGCGAAAATCTATATGAAATTTAGAGCTAAAGCAATAATTGCAGTGAAGCTCTCCGAAAGTCTTATCAGGGGAATAAACCTTGTTGCTGCTCACATAGATTCTCCCAGGATAGATCTAAAACCCCATCCGATATTCGAAGACGAAGGCATAGCGCTTGCAAAGACGCACTATTACGGTGGTGTGAAGAAGTATCAATGGTTTAACATACCTCTCTCTATTGTCGGAGTGGTAGTAAAAGAGGATGGAAGCGTTGTAGATATAAACATAGGTGAAAAAGAGGAAGATCCAGTCTTTGTGATATCGGATTTGCTTCCTCATCTTGACAGGAAAGACGCAAAAGTTTCAGAAAAATTTCAGGCTGAGAAGATGAATCTTATTCTTGGTTCCATGCCTCTTGATGACGAGGAAAAAGAGGCTGTGAAATTGAATATTCTGAAAATACTGAATGATCTTTACGGAATAAAAGAGGAAGACCTAGTCAGTGCAGATCTAGCGCTTGTTCCATCTTTTCCACCAAGAGAAGTTGGCTTGGATAGAAGCTTCATAGCGGCGTATGGCCATGATGACAGAGTATGCGCTTATACATCAATGATGGCACTTATCGATTCAAAAGATGGAAAGAATATGGGGATTATACTGTTCGATAAGGAAGAAATAGGAAGCGATGGGAACACCGGAGCTAAGAGTAGATTCTATTTAATGTTTTTCAGGAAAATTCTCAAGAAGCAAGGGTATGAAGATGTTGAATACTATCTGGACGAGGTTCTTGAGAAATCCTATGTGATATCCGCAGATGTCAACGCTGCTGTTAATCCTTCATACAAAGATGTTCATGATCTTAACAACGCAGCAAGAGCTGGATACGGAATAGTCTTGACAAAATATACTGGAGCTAGAGGAAAGGCTGGTGCTAGTGAAGCAAGGGCAGAGCTCGTTGCTAAGGTAAGATCTGCCCTCAACAGCAGAGGAATACTTTGGCAAGTTGGTACCCTTGGGAAAGTAGATGTTGGAGGAGGCGGAACAGTTGCAAAATTTTTAGCGGAAAAAGGGGCAGAAGTGATAGACATGGGACCTGGCTTGATAGGTATGCACTCACCTTACGAGCTAGTTTCCAAAGTGGATTTGTACGAATCTTATAGAGCTTACAAAGCACTTTTGGAAGAATTGTGAGCCCCAAATCGGGGCTCTTTTTTTAAAATTTCTCCTCTCATTGCCGATGAATAAAGTGGGAGGGGATAGATGTGGAGAAGACGATGGATGTTCTCAGGGATATGAACATTGGGAGAGTTAAAGAAATACTGGCTATAATGTTTGGAATTGACATAATAAGGGAGAGAAACTCTGAGAGACTTCTTGAAAAACTTTCAAGGATAGCGGTTGAAGTTCTCCACGGGATAAGTTTTGTCGAGATAATTAAAGACGGAAAAATCCTTTTTGAAAGTGGTGAAAAGAATGGTTCTCCTTTTGACTTAGATATAGGAGCAGGGTACATGATGAGAGTTTATATAGACGATTTAGATGATGAATCCTTAGAACTCCTTGAGTATCTTCAGATACTGTCGTCTGCGCATATATCTCTTCTTCACGAGATCGATATAGATCCTCTCACAGGAGCTCTCACAAGGAGAGCAGGTGAGAGAAAGTTGCTGAATCTGTTCAAAGGAGAAGAAAGATTTCAGATGGTGTTCGTAGATCTCGACGGCCTCAAGTATATGAATGACAAGTTTGGACACGAAGCTGGAGATATGTACCTCACGGATTTTGTAAAATCGGTGTCAGATGCTGATTTCGTTGTAAGATGGGGCGGCGATGAATTTATCCTAATCCTCAGAGAAAATGCAGAGGAATTCATGAAGAAAGCATCTGAAAATTTCTGGGGAGAGTTTTCCTATGGTGTCGTTAGAGTTCCGGAGGAATCTGAAAATCTTAGGGAAGCCTTGAGAATTGCGGACGAGAGAATGTATCATATGAAACGATCTCGAAAGAGAGATTTAAATATACCTCAAAATTCACCTCATGTTGAGTAGTTAGGTATCCAAATTTTTGTGATAAAATACCTCCCTGGGGAGGCGTAGCCTAATTGGCTAAGGCGTCGGTCTTGAAAACCGATGGGGTGAACGCCCCGTGTGGGTTCGAGTCCCACCGCCTCCGCCATTTTTTTGTTTAGAAGGTGATCTCATGAGATATCTTCTAATAATTTCGTTGGCTCTATCGGTTCTTTCGCTTTCTATGAATTTCAACGATCTCTCATTGTTTTCCTACAATCTTGAAAGCAGATATTCTCTTGTTATATCTTTTGGAGAATTAAATGGAATAGGTTTGGGACTCAAGGACAAAGATTTCGAGCTGGGCTTTTCGACTGGAAATGGTGCACTTCTATACACGATTTTCAAAAATCATACTAAGTTTTTGATATTTTCAAGTGAGAGCAGCTGGTTTATCTCTTCTGGATCCTTTATAGAAAATTTCTCATATTCATCTTTCTCCCTTGAAAAAACACCAATGCTTGGAAGATTTGCCATCAAGATAGCATTACTTCCCAGATGCGAAGAAACCGATGAAGCTTGCATCGAAAAGAGAAAAAAAGTCGAGAACTATCTCAACATACTCTTTGATAGTTCGATCCTCTACAGAAAAATTTCCTCGCTTGATATGGGGTACTCATTTGGAATTTTGAAGTTCCCTGAAATTCCAGCATTTGGGTTCTACAAAACTGCAGATAACTTTTTAGCCGGGATGGGATATACCGATGGAAGAGGGGGATGGATAATTGGTATATCCTGGAACGGATATTTTGGAATTGGCGGGATGCTGTCGATTAGGAAAAAGATATTTCAAACAGATATAGGGATATTAGCAAGCAAAGATAATGTGAATGCAACACTCGGTTTTCAAATAGATCTGAAAGGTGGAAAATTCTTTGCTATATTTTCAAAGAATGGGTTTGAATTTTACATCTTCTGACATTTTCGTTTATATACACATCCCTTTTTGTACAAAGAGATGCTTTTACTGTGATTTTACTTCGACAACTAACCTCTCTCTTGTTGAAGATTACTTCAAGGCTCTGTCAAGTGATATAAGATCCGCTGAGAGTTTTTTTAAAGACCGAATCATAAGAACGGTTTACTTTGGCGGAGGAACTCCTTCTCTGATTGATCCATCGTATATCCGCGGTATTTTAAAGATTCTCAGAGGTTTCAACTATGACCCGGTAGAGATAACGATTGAACTTAACCCAGAATCCACAACAAGAGGGAAGCTTATCGAATACAAGGATATGGGAATTAACAGAATAAGTCTTGGAATACAAGCATTCGACGATGAAGTGCTGAATCTCTCAGGAAGGCCCCACAACGCAAGGGAAATTATCAGAGCTCTTGATCATATATTATATGTTTTTGAAAACTTTAACTTGGATTTTATAGTAGGGTTACCTGGATATGATGAGAAAGTGATAAATGCGAATTTAGAGCTTGTCGAAAAGTTCAATCCGTCCCATGTTTCCGTTTACACTCTAGAAATTCACGAAGATACTCCCATTTACAAGATGTACACATCGGGAAAGTTAGACCTTCCAGAGAACACAATGGAGCTCTTTTTTAAGATGGTTGACGGCCTAAAAAGACTCGGATACGAAAGATATGAGATATCAAACTTTGCAAAAAACAATTCGTATTCCGTTCACAATTTGTCATACTGGTATAGCATGAATTACTTGGGATTCGGCGTTTCAGCTGGTGGCTATTTCGAGAGTTGGAGATATGTAAAGACTCCAAATATAAGAGATTACATCAAGAATCCGAATACTTTCTTTTATGAGAAGAAGAACAATTTATGTGAAGATTCCAAAGAAATTCTCTTTATGGGTTTGAGACTTCTTGAAGGGATTCCTGAGAGCAGGGTCTCTGTAAAAGATATGATAGAAAGGATATCAGATCATATCGTTATAAAGAATGGAAACATAATTGCTAAAAATGTAGATGATCCAGATATTTTTGAGATTGTGTCAAATTTTAACTGTTCAGAATTAGAGGCTCATCGTGTGTAAATATGATAATATCAGACTTTTTTGACATATCCAGACAGAATTCTGCACCTTTTCCTTCTCTGTACCTTTTCGTCATCTCGTAATAGTCAAGTCTTGTAAAACAAATATCTCCTGGAATGAAGACAACTCCCATATTCTCAGAATTTACAAGGTATGAAACATGTTCTCTGGCATGCCAGGGCGTATGGAAAACCTCGACACTGCCAAAGAGTCTTTCGCCACCTTTGAGCTTTTCCACTTTTTTCCAAGATTTCATAGTGTCTATGTATTCCTTTCCGACTATATCCCCGAATTTTTCATAGCTTTTTCCTTCGTAGTTTTCGTGCAAATAAATGGTCGCGTTCTCAAAGTATCTCGTTGCATATGCGTGATCGAGATGGAAATGCGTGAGAAGAATGTCCGTTATATCTAATCTGCTGAGATTTCTTTCTTTCAATTTCCTCTCAAGAATTTGATGAGTTACAAAACTCCCTGGATCAATGAGTATGTTTCTGCCTTCATCTTGAAGAAGCGTTATCGTAGAGTAGGGTGCTATGGCCACACCTGAGGCATTCAGACTTCCACCAACTATGAGTATTTCGACATTCATCTTATCACCTCAAAATAAGTGATGAACGATATGAACACGAGATAATAGGAGAAAAGGTGAAATTTTCCAACCCTGACGATTTTCTTTACAAGGAAGAGGGCGAGGAGCCCGAAGACGAGCGAAGATACGAGACCCAAGAACGCTTGAGCCCCAGCCCCCTTGATATTGAGTATTCCACCAGCAAGTGTTACTGGAAGCGAGAGAAGAAATGAATAGTAGACAGCATCTTCCCTGCTATATCCAAGGAGGAGAGCAGCGGATATCGTCATACCACTTCTTGATATTCCCGGAAAAAGCGCAAAAGCCTGAGCTAAACCTATAATCGTTGCGTCTAGAACACTCATATTCACCATTTTCTTATTGCCATCTCTTACAGAAGCCATTAGGAGAATCGCTGCGGTTATAGAGAACATAAGCGGGAGATTCTTTGGGTTGAATGCTTCCTCAACGGTGTCCTTAAAAACGAAGTAAACGACACCAGCTGGTATCGTAGAGATTATCAGTGCAAACAAGAGCCAAGGTTTTCTTAAAGCCAAAAATATCTTTTTAATTGTAAAGAAGAAAACAGCCACAAATGTTCCAAGGTGCAAAAACGCTACGAACGGAAGATCTCCTCTGAGTCCGAACAAATATGCGAAAAGTACAAGATGTCCTGAACTTGAAATAGGGAGAAATTCGCTCAGACCTTGAACTATTCCTTGAACAAAGGCTCCCATCAAAAGCCTTCCTCCCTAATTACTTCATCGTACTCTATTCCATAATCCCTAAGAAGACTTGCAACTGCTTCAGAATCGGTTGAGTCAACTCTCATAACCACTCTTCTTTTATTGTCGCTCTCTCTGAAAGTTAAAAGAGATAGGATGTTTATTCTGTTTTCCGCCAAAGTGTCGACGATCTTTCTCAAAGCTCCAGGAACATCTGGAAGCACTACAGATATTCTCGTTCCAGGTTCATCCATCGCGGTTATCTCTATCATCGACTCCAGTATATCCTGAAGGGTTATCATTCCCCGTACTTTTAAATCGTCATCGACAACGGGTATAAAATCTTCATTGTGCTCCATGAACGCAAGGAAAGCTTCCTCTATGTGATCTTCTGGACTTATGTAGAGCTCTGGAAGAATGAGAAAGTCATCTATAACATCATCTGCAGACCTGTCAAATATGTCGTGTTTTTTTACCAATCCCGCAAACTCACCATTTTCGTTCACTACAATTATCTCTGAAAATCCATAGGTATCCATGGCTTTTAGAGCATCTTTGACAGTGGATCCCATTCTTATAGTAGGTGCACTCTTTGTCATCCAATTCTCGACTTTCATTTCCAGCCACCTCCGATCTCCTTCGTTAATGTCTTTTCATCGCCCTCGACTATTGCTCTCATTCCTTTTAAATCCTCTATGTTGAAAACTTTACTCATCAGCTCAATTTTACCATTTGGAGGAATCCACACTCTCAGATTTTTCACAGATTCACTCTCCTCACCCTCGCTCGAATAAACTATTAGCACGGCGCTTTTCACTTCAAAGAATCTGTTTTTGTTTGATGTGTTCACCAAAAAGAGTTTCGCCTCAATTCCTTCAGCAACTCTATAATAGTCAAAAAGTATGCTTATATTTTTCATACTCACATCTTTTTTACTTATCACCATAAAAGGAAGTTCTGTCTTTCTCATTTTTCCATTTATCATAGCCTGTACACCAATTGTGTACAGACCTTTCTCCATGAAACTAACAGCTGGCTGATAGTGAAAAATAAGCCTGGAAGATTTTGGTGGAACGACTCCTTCGAATCCAGGAATGCTTCTTCTATCTAAATATTTCTCGTTCTTTGTTATATATACCTCTCCTGGTGATACCACTACATCAACGCTCTCCAGTGTGTTGTTTGAAATCACGATGTCGTATTCTGGACTTTCACCTGGAAAGTAGTAAGGGTGATATCCTGAGAAAGTCAGATTGAGATCGTATTTAACTATGAAATTTCTTACGAATCGGTATTTTCCTATGTTTGTATCTATGCTTACCGCGTATTCATATTTGCCAGGGTTTGACACCGAAAATGTATCTTTCATAAGCAGAACATAATCATATGGCGGAATCTCCACGGACAAATCTGGATGGATTTCCTGCATATGCACAGAGCTCCCCGATTCATCAACGACCTCTATTGAAACATCTGAGATAATTATTTTCAATTCCTTTCCTCTAGAGTTGACGAGTCTAATCTGGGTAAATATCTTTTCACCAGCTGTGTATTCATCATTCATCTTGACATATACGGAGAATGGCGTACTGCTCTTTAGTTTGAATATACCTATCATTATCATGACAGCTCCGACCAAGAGGATATTTACAAAGAAATAAATCCAGCTTCTTCTGCGAAGCTGAGGAACTCTATCAAATTTCCTTTTTTCTTCATCTATCTTTCTCCACTCTTCTGGGCTTCTGGAGTGATACTTCATAGCTCTGGGAAGTGTACAACCCTGAGGATCTCTTCAACGGTCGTTTCACCTTTTAGAACCTTTTCAAGACCGTCCACGAACATCGGTCTCATTCCATTGGATATAGCGGCTTTCTGGATCTCTTTGACATTAGAACCTTCTGATATCATCTCTCTGATAGCACTGTTCACTATTAGAACTTCTCCTATGGCTGTTCTGCCTCTGTAAAGCTCGCTACATTGTTCTGTTTCTTCTGGTTTGTATTCCACAGGTTCGTAATCATAATCTTGAAAATATTGATTGTAGTAGTAAGCCAGATCTGGTCTTAAAGGCATCTTTCTTACTTTGCATCTTCTGTTTATTTTCCTAACTAGTCTTTGAGCTATTACACCGAGGAGCGAAGAACTGACAAGCCTTGGATCTACTCCCATATTTCTCAATCTGTCGATGGCTGAAGCGGCATCATTCGTATGAAGGGTACTCAGCACTAAATGACCTGTCATAGAAGCTTCTACAGCTAGTTGAGCAGTTTCAGTATCCCTAATTTCACCAACCATTATCACATCCGGGTCTTGCCTTAGAAATGTTCTAAGATACTTTGCAAAAGTCAAACCTATTTCTGGTCTAACTTGACATTGAACCACTCCTTCTATTGTGTACTCAACTGGATCTTCTGCGGTAACTATATTAATCGTCTCATCTATTAGCTCGTTTATCATAGCAACAAGCGTTGTAGATTTACCGCTACCGGTTGGCCCGGTTACCAGTATTATTCCATATGGTTCAGATATCAGTTGGTTTATTCTTTCAACATTGTATTCGTTGAATCCAAGGTCTTCCAACTTCTTGTTGGCTGAGGATACCTTTAATACCCTCATCACAACCTTTTCTCCGTGAACCGTCGGTACTGTTGATACCCTGAAATCGTATTGTTCACCGGCTACTTTTAAGTAGAATTTCCCGTCTTGTGGGAGTCTTCTCTCAGAAATGTCGAGATTTGCAAGAATTTTAATCCTTATCACAACAGCGTTGTGTTGTATTTTCGGGTAGCTAAGCACATTTTTCAGCATCCCATCCATTCTGTACCTGACTCTCACCATGTTTCTATACGGCTCTATATGTATATCACTTGCATCTTTTTCTATAGCTCTGTGAACTATCATCGAGACGAGTTTTATTATAGGGGCGTTCTCTTCTTCCTCCCCCACCATTGCCGCCAAATCTTCTGTCTCATCTTCTTCTTCCACCCCAAACTCGTCAAATAGATCTTCCGGAGTTCCAAGCACGAAAGATTTGTAAAGGTATTCAAATGTCACTGGGCTTGTTAGTAAGATCTCTGGAGATTTCCCGAGGAGAAACTTCAGGGACGATTGTATTTTCTGAAGATCAGAAGTAATATCCGTTACAACAACGAGCGTTCCGTCCTCTTTCATTTCAATCGGTATCACTCTGAGCTCATCTATCATGTTTCTCGGAATTTTCGACAGAATTTCTGGAGGTATCGCAGTTGGTATCTTTTCTAAGGGTTTTACACCCCACTGTTCTGCAAGTGCGTGGACAATCTCATCCCAGGTGACAAAACCCGAATCGACTAACGATTCTCCAAGAGGCTTCCCTTTCTCCTTGCTGTATCTCAAAGCCTTTTGGAGTTCTGATTCGGTGATAAGCCCCTTTTCTGTGAGTATTTCACCTAGTCTTTTATACTTTTTCTTTTCAAAAAACATTACTCTCCGATTCTCCTTATGTCTATACCTCTCCAGTATATGGCAGGAACATCTTCATCGGGAATGAGAATCCTATCGTCTTCTTCAAATTTCGTGGCTATCAGTGTTATCCTCATCTCGTCGTCTTCAAGGCTTTCATCATGCATAAGCCCTAAAACTATATCGGTATCCTCGCTTGTATGCTGTTTTATCAGCATCATAGCTGTGTTGAGTTCGCTCATCTTAGCATTTGGAGGAGCTGTGAGGTTGACTATCATCTTTCTGGCGTCTTCAATTGGGTAATCGACGAGCTTGCTTTCCATCGCGTTTCTAACAGCTTCCGATGCTCTGTTTTCTCCTCTTCCAACTCCTATTCCAAGAAGCGCTGCTCCGGCATTTCTCATAACGGATTCTATATCTGCAAAGTCGAGGTTTATTATTCCTCTCTTCGTTATAAGCTCAGATATTCCCTTGACTCCCTGATGAAGTATCTCATCCGCCATCAAAAATGCTTTCGAAATTTCAATGTCTGGTTCCTCTAAGAGTTTGTTGTTGGAGATCCTTATCAAGGTATCGACCTTGTCCTTTATCTCTCTCAATCCATTTATGGCTGTTGCCCATCTTTTGGGGCCTTCGAAAAAGAAAGGAGTTGTGACTATTGCAACAGTCAGTATTCCCATATCTCGCGCAATTTCCGCTATGACGGGAGCTGCTCCAGTTCCAGTCCCTCCGCCAAATCCGGCCGCTATGAAAAGCATGTCCGTATCCTTGAGTATTTCTTTTATTTTCTCAGAGCTCTCCTGAGCGGCATTCTTTCCAACTTCTGGGTTTCCACCAGCTCCAAGGCCTCTTGTAACTTTCTCGCCGATCTGTATCTTTATAGGCGCTTTGTTAACCTCAAGAACCTGAACGTCCGTGTTAACTGCTATGAACTCTACCCCGTGTATCCCCAGTTCCATCATTCGGTTTATAGCGTTGTTTCCAGCGCCGCCAACTCCCATAACCTTTATGACAGGTAATATAGCTTTACCCTCACTTTTAACATTTTCATCTTTCGCGAGTTCAAATCCCATGATCATACCTCCTGTATTAGAAGAGGTTTTTCAAAAATTTTTTGAACCCTTTCATAAATCCCGAAGATTTCTTTGGCTGAGGTCTCTGCATCTCACTTTCAACTTTCAAAAAGTTGACCACATTTCCAAACGTAGCGGAGTAAGAGGGATTATCGGTGACCTCTTCATCGCCAATAACTCTCTCTGAGCCAACGGGGAATGATCTCAGAAAGCTTCCCACTCTGACATTCGTTCTCAAGACCTGAGTTGCCAAATCTGAAACGCGTTTTATCCTTGCTCCACCCCCGGTGAGGACAACCCCTCCTGGAATACCGTTCTCTCTGTATTCTTGAACACTTCTTTCAAAGTCTTTGTATACCCTTCTCACTTTGTTAAATATCTCCATGAGTCTTGCATTCACAACAAGCGCAAATTTCCCAGCCGATACTTTTTTTACCGTTCTCCCATCTATCTCTCTATACTCTATTTCCATATCCAAGTCTTCCGTTGGATCGTATACAGCAAAACCGTAGCTTTTCAGCATCGTTTCTGCCTCATCAAACGATGTCCGGAAAACATATACTATATCTTTGATAACATTCCTGATCCCCAGTGGAACATATTCAAGCCGAATTGGCATGTTGTTTAAATAAGCTACAACGGTTGAAAAGTTATACCCAAGATCTACAAGAACTACCCCACTGTCCTTTTCAGTTGCGGTCAGAGTGCCTTCAGCTGAAGATATAGGGGATGAAAACATGACTGGTTCTATACCGATAACATCCTCAAGAGTTGCTCTCAAGGATTCTCCTATGGGATAATCTATTCTGACAGTTGACACTTCCATCTCTATGTCTCTAGCGCTCATATCAACCGGGTTGAAAACTATCCTGCTTCCGTTCAAAACGAATTTCTTTGTAAACATGTTCAATACTTTTTTTCCGGATTCTGGACCTGATAATCTCTCAAATACCTCGTATCTGAGATCATCCAAAAGCTCCTCTGTTATCATTGCTTCTCCTTCTTCATCGTCTTCGACTAAACTGAACTTTTCTTTGTGTGATTCCAAGGTGAACTTGTTTGAGCTAAAAGATATCAAGACTTCACTTTTTGAAAGTCTTGGATACTGTTTTGCGAGTTCATCTGTGAGGTAATTAAAAGCCTCCTTGAAAGCGGCAACATCTTTTATGTCACCTGATTCTATTCCACGCGCATTAACTTCAGCGTATCCCAGGACTTCGAAACTATCTCCCTTAACTCCTACAACAGTTCCTTTAAAACTTCTCGAGCCGATATCTATCGATGTGTATACCTCGTGTCCTGCCATTGCCATCCCCCCTTCAGGACGAGGAGATCTCCTCCACTGAAGAGCTCAAGTCTGCTTCTCGGAATCAAATACGGAAGATATCTAACAATCCCACTGAAGTTCTCCGAGAAGTCCTCCCATTTGTGAAAGTATACCACCACACCCTTTCTGAATATAGCGTATTTTCTCTCCAAACACACTTCCGAGAGATCGGGATTTTTAAGGACCTTTTTTAATTCTCTCAAGACATTAAGATCTTTTTCGGATATACTAAGTTCGCTCAACTTTACGCAAGAAACCACAGCAATCTTGGAAGAGTCAAAAGGCGAAGCCATTTTGAATACTCTTCCATCTTCATTCGCCCACCAAAAATGCCCATCTGCTTTTATTAAGTAAACTTTGTCGTGTTTTACAACCTTTATCGGCTTTTCTTTAAAGATTGAGATCGTAACTAAAATTATTTCTACATAAACAAGTATCTTGAGAATTTTAAACCCTTTCATATGTCCAAATTCGTTACGCTGAGAGCGTGCCTCTCTATGAAACTCCTTCTGCTCGTTGTGTCATTTCCGAGTAGTATCTCAAAGAGGGTGTCGGCTTCTTCAGCGTCTTCTATTTCCACTTGAACTATCCTTCTGTTGTTTGGATCCATGGTAGTTTGCCAGAGTTGATCCGGATTCATCTCACCCAATCCTTTGTATCTCTGAACAACATATCTCCTTCCATCGAGAGTCTTGATGAATTCTTTCAATTCTTCATCTGAGTAAAGATAATGCTCTTTTTTTCCAACATTAACTTTGTAAAGCGGTGGAAGAGCTATGTATATTCTTCCGGATTCCACAAGAGGTCTCATATATCTATAAAACAGTGTTAAAAGAAGGGTTCTTATATGGGCGCCATCTATATCAGCATCCGTCATTATTATTATCTTTCCATATCTCAGTTTTGACATGTCAAAATCATCACCTATTCCCGTTCCAATCGCGACTATTATGTTATTTATCTGCTCGTTCTTTAAGAGTTTCTCAAAAGAGGCTTTTTCAACATTGAGTATCTTTCCTCTGAGGGGAAGTATCGCTTGAAATTCCCTATCCCTAGCCTGCTTTGCCGACCCTCCAGCTGAATCGCCCTCGACTATGAAGAGTTCCGTCTTTTCAAGATCTGTGGATGAGCAATCTGCTAATTTTCCGGGAAGGGAAGTACTCTCCAAGATGTTTTTTCTCTTTATCATCTCTCTTGCTTTTCTTGCAGCTTCTCTCGCTCTCATCGCTCTCTGGATCTTATCTAGAATCTTTTTGAGATCTGCTTGATGAACATCGAAATGTTCTTTGAGCTTTTCTCTCAGGACTTTTGATACTGCTTCAAGGGCTTCTTCATTTCCAAGTTTTGATTTTGTTTGACCTTCAAATTCTGGATTTTTAATCATTACGCTTATAACAGCTGTGAGCCCTTCTCTAACATCTTCCCCGCTGAAAGATTGATTCTTTTTCAAGTATCCTAGCTTCTTTCCATAGTCGTTCATCAGTCTGGTTAATGTCGTTTTGAACGCTGTAACATGAGTCCCGCCATCGACAGTCTTGATGTTGTTGGCATATGCGAGTATGTTCTCAGAATCAGAAGTTGTATATTGGAGGGCTACATCTGTCAGTATGTCGTTGTACTTTCCACTTACCCTCACAACATCGTGAAGTGGTTTTTTTCCGCGGTTCAGATATTCAACGAATTGTGATATTCCACCTTTGTACTCAAAGATTTTTCTGTAGTCTCTTCTTTTATCTTCGAATATTATTTTTAGATTTGGATTCAAAAAAGCCAGCTCCTGTAGTCTCTTCTCTACTATTCCGGGATCGAAATCTATTGTTGAAAATATCTCAGCGTCTGGCTTAAATCTAACAAGAGTCCCTCTCTTGTCAGTTTCCCCGATAACCTCTACCGGGGTTACTGGTTCCCCTCTTTTGTACTTTTGACGAAATATCTTTCCGTCTCTGTAAACAATTACCTCCATCCATTCTGATAGAGCATTTACAACTGATACCCCTACTCCATGTAATCCACCACTGATCTTGTAAGAACTTTTGGAAAACTTCCCTCCAGCGTGAAGAGTCGTCATGACCACTTCAAGAGCACTTTTCCCAACTTCCGGATGTATATCAACAGGTATTCCTCTCCCGTTATCTTCCACTTCGACCGAACCATCCTCGTTTATCGTGACTCTTATGGTATCGCAAAACCCTGCAAGAGCTTCGTCTATACTGTTATCTACAACCTCGTATATGAGGTGGTGCAACCCTCTTTTTCCGGTAGAACCTATGTACATCCCAGGCCTCTTTCTAACTGCTTCAAGACCCTTGAGGACCTTTATAGATCTTGCATCGTATCTGTCCAATTTCATCACCTCTGTTTTATCTTTATTTCTGTGAAAACTTTTTTTCCGAAGATATTGTTCATCCTCTCAAGTATTTTCTTCTTTCTCAAAAGCACTTCTCCCATCCACATAGGATCTTTACATAGAATCACCAGAGTGCTTCCATTTATATCAACCACTTTTGCCCTTTTTGCTACAACACTACCAACAGCCTGCTCCCAAGCTGCTCTTACCGAAAATAGCTTCAATTTCCTGAGCCTAGGGTTTGAGGAGACAAGGTTATCTATAACTTCAGAAATCTTCTTCATATATTCAATGATACCACTTTAAAATCCACCAATCCATAAATTGAGATATAAATATGTTAATTGTGTTAAAATTTAAAAGTGAGGTGATTTTTTGTGAATGTAGTGTTTTCGGCTATTAGAGCGGCGGTATTTTTTGCAGTGCTTTTATTGGGAATTACTTACATCACTATTCCAAATGGTGCTGTTCCTTCCTGGAAGGTCGATGGAGAAGAAATAAACTTTCCCTACACTTTTAATGTGGACAAACCACGCTGGATGGAAATCAACGCAATGTTGAAGGGAAATGGCAAAATGTTCCTCGTCCTTCCAAGAATGGGATTGAGCAACATCGAGGTGTTTTTAAATGGAAAAATGATATGGCAAGCTGGTGATGAGAACCATCATTCGAGGATGTGGACACAAACATTTGTCGTTCCGCTGAACCTAGCGGGTGGAAACAACACGCTATCTGTGAAAAGTTTTGTGCTTTACGATGTTAAAGTAAATTGGCCACCGTACTTATCAAAATCTCCTTGGACGAAGATGTTTCTATCGAATTTATTCTTCTCGGAATTTCCTACGATGTTTTTCGGTATGGCAATTGTTCTCGGAATCTTAATGATGAGAATATCGCATCAAACATTGGATCCTGCGGGAAACTTTTTGTTTGGTATTTCGCTAATAATCGCAGGTTTATTCATACTGGATTACTCCTATATCGGTCTATTTCTAAATAGAAGATTGTATCTTTTCACGAGAAGAATTGGATATTCTCTGCCCTATCTCTCAGTCACAAGCTATTTCTACTCTGTAAGAAGAGTGGTTCTCAAAAAATTCACGCCGCAAAAGGTGGTCATTCCAATGATTGTAGTGTCGATTCTTCCAATTGTTGTATACAACTTTAAGGTTGCCAGAATACTCGCGTTTTTCCTATCTCCCATAATAATAGTACTCGTTGCTGAAATGCTGATTGAGATAATCAGCGAGAGGAAATACGAATTCGTAACTCCTTTTACTTTTTTATTTTTGTCAACTCTCTATTCCACCATTTTGGTTTGGAAATTTCCAAACCCCGGAGTTCTAACTTTTGGAGTAGCCTGTTCAATAGTTGCAGTTATAAAACATCTTTATAGCGAATACAGAAATCTCACAGTTACTGCTATTCTCGCACAAAAGAAATCCTTGCTTGACCCGTTAACCGGAGCATTTAATAGGAGGGTCTTCAACGAGATACCACCAAGTTTCAGGGGAACTCTCGTCTTTATCGATCTGGATGGATTTAAAGCTTTCAACGATACATATGGTCATGAAGAAGGGGATGAAGTTTTAAGAAGATTTGCAGATATCGTTATGAAAAGATTGAGAAAAGATGATATATTCATAAGGTACGGAGGAGACGAATTTGTTATTCTTCTAAATGAATGTAGTCCAGAAAAGGCAATTGAAGTGGTGGAAGATATAAAGAATGCTTTCAAGAATGCGGTTGGGTTGACCTTTTCTTACGGGATATCTGAATTCAACGGCAACGTATTGGAATCCATTAAAATTGCAGATAGAAGAATGTATGATATGAAAAGAAGAAATATGGGTAGAGCAAGGAGTGAGGTGACCAGGCGTGACTAGTGTTCTCAAATGGACTTTTGCAGGAATTCTTGGAATAGTGATGATCTTAGGAGGATTTTTAGCCGTCGAAACTATTAGAGATTACAAACCACCTGCAATCATAGAACTCAAAAAGGAAGGAAAGGCTAAGAAATTCTCGCCTGATAGGTTGACGATATTCACATGGAATATAGGATACGCAGGTCTTGGAAAGGACATGGATTTCTTTGCGGATGGGGGTACAACTTCAATACCTCCAAAGGATAAGTTTAATGAATATCTTGAAGGAATCCTCAAAGTCGTTTCAAAGTATTCCTCTGTGAGTGATGTGATGTACTTTCAAGAGGTTGATAGAGATAGTGACAGAAGTTACCATGTCGATGAATATGAAAAACTAAAAAAGGTTCTCAAGGATTTCGCATCTGTTTTTGCTTATAACTATGTTGTAGATTTTGTACCAGTTCCACTCACCCACCCCATGGGAAAGGTATCTGGTGGAATGGCAACATTCTCAAAATACGACTTCTACGATCCAGTCAGAATTGCTCTTCCTGGTCAGTATTCATGGCCTAAGAATCTCTTCTATCTGGACAGATGCATGATAGTTATCAGGATCCCTGCACCTGATGGAAAAGAGTGGGTTTTAATAAACACGCATAACTCTGCATTTGACAATGGAGACCAGAGGGAAAAGCAGCTCTCGTTTATAGAGAAGTTCATAACAGATGAATACGAGAAAGGAAACTATGTAATAATAGGTGGAGATTGGAATCTGATGCTGGGAGGGAATTTCAAATACACGGAGTCACCAGAGGAGTTTTACAAGCCGATTCCAAAAGATTGGGCTCCTAAAGGATGGAAATGGGTTATAGACAAGAAGATTCCAACAAATAGATCAGTGAGAGCTCCTTATAAAAAAGGAAAAACTTTCGTGACTATAATAGACGGTTTTCTAGTCTCTCCCAATGTGAAAGTTCTCAGCGTCAGGGGAATAAACCTCGAATTCAAGTATTCAGACCACAATCCAGTTATAGCAGTATTCGAAATGAAAAAATAAAAAAACTGGCGGAGAATCCGCCAGTCATGCGAGGAAATCTATGAGTCTTTTTGTCGCCCCGCCGCCAATTTTATTTTTCTTCCTAACCTTTCTTTTTTCCTCATCAACTTTTATCTTTTCCAGAAGGTTACCTCGATATTCCAGCTGGACTTTCAGTCTTTTCTCTCTTTTCTTCAGGTAATATTCTATTTCTC
>WGAO01000031.1 GCA_015489065.1 Thermotogaceae bacterium
AGGATTCTCTCTCAGGTCATATTGGAGAATATCAAGGGGAAAGATTATGCCATTAGGTATGGTGGAGATGAATTTCTAATAATCTTCAGAGATTGCGATAAAAACTGCGCGGAAGAAATAATGAAAAAGATCAGTGAAGAATTCAAAGTGAGATCAAAAACGACGATATCTTACGGCATTTCTGAGTATAAAGGGAATCTTGAGAAAGCCATAAAGGATGCCGATATAGGAATGTACAAGATGAAGAAAAAGCTGGGCAGCGGCTTGGAGGAAGTTTTGTGAAGATGTTATCATTTGGCTTTGGATGGAGGTGAAGAGATTGAAAGCAGTTGTCATAGGTGGAGGAATAGTCGGTACTCTTATAGCAAGGCTTCTCTCCTTTTACGAGATAGATGTAACCCTCATAGAGAAAGAAAACGATGTAGGATGGGGAGTTACGAAAGCCAATTCAGGGATAATTCACGCCGGTTATGATGATGAGCCTGGAACTGTCAGGGCGTCTTTGGTAGTTCCTGGAAATGAGATGTACACACAGCTTCAAAAAGATTTAGACTTTCCGTTTATGAGGGTCGGTTCTCATGTTCTTGCTTTTAGTGACAAAGAGGTTGAAACTCTAAAGGAGCTTTACAAAAGGGGAGAGAAGAACGGAGTAAAGGGAATGAGGATATTAGATAGGGAAGAAGTTTTATCGATGATTCCAAAAGTCAATCCTCAAGTAAAGGCCTCTTTATACGCTCCGAGTGCTGGGATAGTGGTGCCCTGGAGAGTAGCACTCAGCGCATCTGATAACTTCGTTAAAAATGGAGGGAAATTGGTTTTAGGTGAGAGAGTTGTCGACGTAGAAGTTGAGAAAGGAAGGGTGAGAAAAGTCATCACGGATAAAAACGAATATGAGGCAGATGTTGTGATAAATTCTGCAGGACTTTTCGCTGATGAAATAGCAAAGATGGCTGGAGCTGAATCAGTCCCGATACATCCGAGAAAAGGAGAGTACATACTCCTCGATACTCAGGAATACACGAACTATGTTCTCTTCCCAACTCCATCTCATGGGAGCAAAGGAATGCTAGTAGTGCCAACCCTTTCAGAGAATACATTGATAGGCCCGAACGCCGTGGATCTACCACCTGATAAGAAAGACGATGTCTCAACAACGGATTCCGGTTTAAGAGAAGTTTACGAAGGTGCAAAGAGGCTTATTCCATCGATAAAACTCAACAAAGTCCTAAGAACATTCGCAGGTCTAAGGCCTGAATCTCCACAGAGAGATTTCTTCATAAAAGAAAGCGAAAAGGTCTGGGGGTTTGTGAACGTTGCAGCTATAAGATCTCCTGGTCTAACAGCAGCACCTGCAATAGCCGAATATGTTTTAGAAGAGCTATTACAACAAAAACTCAAGCTCAACCTTCAGAAAAAGAAAGAATATGTCAAAAGTGTCAGGAGCATACAAAAGGTATCGAGGTTGAGTATTGAAGAGTGGGCAGATCTTGTCAGGAAAGACGAGAAATACGGAAATATAATATGCGTCTGCAACAGAGTTACGGAGGGAGAGATAGTCGAGGCAGTCAGGAGAGGAGCAATAACTCTTGACTCTGTCAAATTTAGAACGGGTGCTATGTGCGGGCCGTGTCAAGCCGCCAGATGCGCTATGAAGATTGCAAAGATTATTTCAAGAGAAGCTGGAATACCGATAGAAGAAATTCTCCTGAACGCCGATGGTAGCAACATAGCACTTAGGAAGGTGAGACCATGAAGAAAGTAGAAGTCGTGGTTGTGGGAGCTGGAGCTGCTGGGATGGCTGCAGCCAAAGGAGCGGCTGAAAAAGGAGCTCATGTTCTCCTTCTTGACAACGAAAACTGGATTGGTGGAATTCTCCAGCAGTGTATACACAACGGTTTTGGAATTCACAGATACAAAGAAGAGCTCACTGGTCCTGAGTTTGCAGAAAGACTTAAAAGGGAAATACCAAACGATGTTGAGGTGATGACGGGTGCTTTCGTTCACAGAATATTTCCAAATGAGAGAAAGCTCATAGTCATATCTAAAAGAGGAATTGAAGAAATTCATTACGAAAGCATGGTGTTCGCAACAGGCGCTAGAGAAAGGACTTTTCAGTCTTTGCTAATTCCAGGAACGAGACCAGCTGGCATATATACGGCCGGACAAGCTCAAAGGATGATAAATATAGACGGATATCTCCCTGGAAAAAGAGCCCTTGTTCTTGGATCTGGAGATGTGGGATTGATAATGGCGAGGAGAATGCACCTTGAGGGTATGGATGTCGTTGGAGTCATCGAGAGGCTTCCATATCCTGGAGGTTTGAGGAGAAATGTAAAGCAATGCCTTGAAGATTTTGATATACCACTTCACCTCTCACACACCGTTGTAAGAGTCGAAGGGTTTCCAAGGCTTGAGAAAGTCATAGTTTCCAAGGTCGATGATAACTTCAATCCGATTCCCGGAACCGAGAAAGAGTTCAATGTCGACACCTTAATAGTCTCCGTTGGGCTCATTCCTGTTAAGAAGCTTTTGGCGAAATTCGTTGAAGTTGAGAGCGGCATTTTGGTATCGAGTGCTGGACAGACTTCGGTGGATTCCATATTCGCCGCGGGGAATGTCACAACGATTTTTGATCTTGTCGATTATGTCGCAAATGAGGGAGAAAAGGCTGGGAAAAATGCCGCACTTTATGCCAAAGGAAAGTTTGAGGGAAAAAGAATTCCGGTGAAAAAAGGCAAGGGTGTAAAAGTGCTGCATCCCAGATGGTATGATCCGAGCAGTCATCTTTCCGTCTACCTCAGAGTTGAGAAACCCATGAAAAGAGCCGTAGTTAGAATTGGAAAATACGAGATCGAAGCGGAGGATCTCACACCGGCTGAGATGGTACATGTTGAAAT
>WGAO01000032.1 GCA_015489065.1 Thermotogaceae bacterium
CTAGTGGGACTGTATTGAAAAGAGTGTTTAATTATTTTGAAAATAAGGGAATAACAATCGAGAATCTTATAACTGAATTAAAAGAGGATTTCTCAGATGAAAAATGCATAATTATAACCTACAAAGAAAGGGCTAGAAGAGAAGAAAATAGGTATGGTTTCAAGTACAAAGGACAAACGAGTGAACAATTGAACAAAGAAATTATACGCTTATTAAACACTCTTGAAGATGAAAACAACGAGATTAGAGCCATATTTGCAGTAAAGATGCTTGATGAAGGTTGGGATGTTCTTAACCTTTTTGATATAGTCAGACTCTATGATACGAGAGATGGAAGATGGACAAGGGATGGTAGATACATACCCAGAAATACTACGATTACAGAAAGACAACTGATCGGAAGGGGGGCAAGGTATTATCCATTTAAGCTCAATGAAGATGATGATCCATTCAGAAGAAAATTTGATAACCAGCCTGATCATGAATTGAAAATTATCGAAGAACTATACTATCACAGCAAGCACAATCCAAGATATATACAGGAACTCACAACAGCACTAAAAGAATATGGAATTATGCCTTATGAAGAAAAGGAGATTGTGTTGAAAGTGAAGCCAACAATTAAAGAAACAGAATTCTGGAAAAAAGGTTTTCTTTTTGTAAATAAGAGAGTAGAAGCTGATAGAAGTGGAATAAAAACAATAGATGATATCGGAATAAACAGGACATATAAATACAAACTACCAACGGGATATATAAAAGAAGATGTGATTTTAAAGGAAGGCGAAACTAATAACAAATCTTTTGAAACTACAACCAAAACGCTTCAATTAGGTGATTTTGGAGATGCAGTCTTAAGAAAGGCAATGGCAAAACTTGATTTCTATAAATTCAACAACCTTAAAAAATACTTTCCAGCTCTGACTTCTTCCAGCGAATTTATTAACTCTTTGAAAAATATAACAGTTGACATCATAAGTTCAAGAGAAAAATTGGATAGCCTAACACCCGATGATAAGCTGAAGATCTGTTTAAACGTATTGTTACAACTGGAAAATGAGATTCTGAATGAGTATGTTGAATACAAAGGAACGGAAATTTTCATTCCAGTAGAGATTAAGAGAATAGTTAGGGACAAACAACTGAAAATTAATGTTGGAGATTATGGAGATCAAGAATATGGTGTACCTATGAGTAGTGCGAAACACCCAGATCTAAAATTGAATCTCGCTGATAAAGATTGGTATGTCTATGATGAGAATTATGGAACATATGAAGAAAAATCTTTTGTCAAGTTTATTGATAGTGTCATAAATGACTTAAGACAGAAATATAGCGAAGTGTATTTATTGAGGAACGCAAGCCTGTTTAAGATTTATAGATTCTCAGATGGAAAAGCTATGGAACCAGATTTCGTGTTATTTTTAAAGAAGGAAAATTCCAATGATATTGAACAATACCAGCTTTTCATAGAATCAAAGGGAGAACATCTAATTAAAACAGACCAATGGAAAGAAGATTTCTTAAAAGAAATTGAGAAAAAATACAAGATTAAGCCACGACTACTCGGAGAAAATGAAAAATACAGGCTGATTGGTTTCCCGTTCTACAACGAAGAGAGAAAAAGCCAATTCATTAAAATATTTAAAGAAAAGTTGGGATTAACATGATGAGCGGAAACAAAAAAATGTGGAGGTAAGTTTCTGAACTTTCTGCTTCTTTCAGTTGTTCTAACCCCATACAAAATGCAATTAACAAAAGATAATTCCTCAATACGATCCACTCAGAGATAAGATAGACATGGGGAAGACCTGATGGAGATAATAAAACTTGTCAAGATAGCATCAAGTGAGGAAACATAAGAATAGAACACCTGGAGGTCGAAAGGGATTTTTAATCAGATGTATCGAGAAGAGCGTAGATAAGAGAACAAGTAGTATCTCATCGAAATATGGCATAAGCATTAGAAATTGCTGAACACTTCAAGATCAGGCCTTTGCTACAAACCAAAAGGAGAAAATAAGAAAACATAAAGGGAACTGATAGATTCCAAATAGATCCAACATATGGAGCCAGTAGGATATCGCTAAAAAGAGCTAGAAGACTCATGAAGAGGCTGTTACATGAATCAGAAACACCCCCAAGTCCAGTTTTGAGTGCTACTTCAACTCAAACAATAAGGTAAGTGACTATCAGAAGTCGAGCGACAGGCCTTTTAGAATTTTTGATATAGCAATTTTCAATTCAGGTATCCTTCTTTTAACAGTTTCCCAAAGCATTTCATAATCAACGCCAAAATAGGCATGTATCAACTTATCTCTCATTCCGGCAATTCTTTTCCAAGGAACTTCTGGGTAACGTTGTCTTATATCGTTAGGGATGTTTTTAACGGATTCACCCATGACTTCGAAACATCTTATAACTGCATAGACAGTTTTCGTGTCTTTCACGAACTCTTCAAACGATAGATCGTCAACGAATTTTTCTATCCTTTCGAGTTCATCCGCAATGTCTTTTAGATAATCTATGTAAGATCGCTTAAACATAGACAACTTCCTTCAATGCTTTTTCAGCTATTCCAGGTTTCAGTGTTTTTTTGAGAACAAGATCGACTTTAACTCCAAGAAAGTTTGAGAGATATTCCTCTAGCTCAAGAAACTCAAAGAAATCAATGGCCTTTTCAAATTCAACGAGAACATCTAAATCACTATCTTCTCTTTGCTCACCCCTGACATATGAACCAAAAATTCCTATGGATTTCACACCATATTTCTCTTTCAAAATTTCCTCACGATCTTTCAAGATTTTGATGATATTCTCAAGATTCATATCTCTCGCCTCCATACGGTGAGTTTCCCTGTTTTTAATGATAGCAAGCGAAGCGCTGATTTCAACGTCTGTTTAATCTTAGCTCTGTTTTTCCAAACGTTCTTCTGCACACTTTGCGCAGCATTTTTCGTTTTCTTGGAAGTACAGGCTTATTAAACGCACTTCACTACACAGCCATATTCCGTTCCATCCACCGCTACAATTTCCTTAATTTTTTGAGAATGAGATTGAGGAGTTATAGAATTTGAGTTAAAAACTCTGATCGATTTCAAAGAGTTTTAGGGTAGATATAGAAGAAGCATTCATAAAAAAGGTATCTTCTCACAAAAAACCCCCCACTTCCGGGGGGCTCATTCTTTACCTTCGAGCATCTTTTCTGCTTCTTCTGGGCTCATTTTGAGTATTTCTTTTATTTTTGCTTCAACCCCCATTGGCTTTCCAGGAACACATTTATCTGTTCTGTCACCTTTCTTTACTATGGCTCTTGCGTAGGCATCACATCCGGGATATCCGCACATTCCACAGTTTACATTCGGCAAGACTTTGGCTATAAGCTCGACTCTGGGATCTTCCTTAACATAGAATTTCTTTGCAAAGTAAGCTAGGAAAACTCCAAAGCCGAATCCAAGTATCGCCATCAATATAATTGCATTCGCTATGACCATCACGCATCACCTCACTTGACTATTCCCTGGAATCCCAGAAACGCCATTGAAAGAAGACCGGCTGTTATCAGAGCTATCGAGAGATCTTGGAATGGCCTTGGTATATCGTAAAGCTCTAGCTTCTCCCTTATCGCCGCGAATATCACAAGAGCCATCGCAAATCCCGCACTTGCTCCGAGTGCATGAAATACCGCTGCGAGAAATCCAAGTTTGAGCATCGAGTTGAGAAGAACGAGACCCAGTATCGCACAGTTTGTTGTTATCAGAGGAAGATATATACCGAGAGAATCGTAAAGCGACGGATTGTTTTTCTTTATGAAGAGCTCTATGAACTGAACGAACGCCGCTATAACCAGGATAAAGACTATCGTTCTTAGAAATCCAAGGCCGAGCGATACGAGGATGCTATCCAAAAACCAAGCTATCGCCGCTGATACCGTCATGACAAATATCACCGCAAGACCCATACCAACGGCAGAATCGATCTTCTTCGAGACTCCAAGATACGGACATATTCCCAAAAACCGGGAGAAGACGAAATTGTTAACAAACATAGCGCTTATGACTATTAAAACAAGCTCCATTCAGTTCACCCCCCTTATGCCTTTTGTGCCTGCTGCTTTTTTAGCTCCTGCTGCCTCTTCTTTTCGGCTTCTTCTTTTTTGATTTTCAGATAGCTGAAGAACGCCGAAAGAAGTCCAAGCGTTATGAAAGCTCCTGGAGGAAGTATGAACATGAACATTTTGAAGTTCCAAAGATGTATTCCCAGCCAGCTGCCGTTTCCCGCGATCTCTCTGATCGATCCGAGCAAAAAGAGCGAGAGCGTGAATCCCGTTCCCATTCCGAGCCCGTCAAGGAAAGCATAATGGGGAGGATTTTTCGACGCGAAAGCTTCAGCTCTTCCTAAGATTATACAGTTAACAACTATAAGCGGTATGAATATACCGAGCGTTTTCCAAAGATCATAAGTGTATGCGTGCATCAGAAGATCTATCATCGTAACGAAAGTCGCTATGACGACGATGAATATCGGGATCCTTATATCCTTTGGAACGCTTTTTCTTATGAGAGATACTATAAGGTTTGATAGCGAGAGCACTACAATGACAGCAAGCCCCATTCCAAGTCCGTTTATAGCAGCTGTCGTGACTGCAAGAGTGGGGCACATACCGAGCGCTTGAACATAAGTCGGGTTCTCCGCGGTTATACCTTTCTTGAAAGTGTACCAAGCCATGCCCTGATTTTTGTCAGCCATCACTTTTCACCCCCCAATTTCTGGGTGAGGTACTCATACATTATGTTTATAG
>WGAO01000033.1 GCA_015489065.1 Thermotogaceae bacterium
CTTAAAAAATTATTGTTATAAAATAGTTCTTCCTGATCTTTAAAATTCTTGCTCATCATTTGTATCTCCTCCTTATCTCTCTTTCTTTTATGATATTATTATATAACGCTTTTGAGCTGTCAGAAACAAGAATATATGTAGCGCGTTCAGGACGAATTCAGTATACCACAGAAAACGGGCGTATCTATGCGCCCTAAGTATTGAATTTGAGATTGATATTACAGATTTATCCTATAGACTTCTGAATATTTCTCCTTTATGTAATTCATGAAATATTCCGTGCTGAAATCCTCGCCTGTGGCGCGTTTCATCAGATCTTTTGGCTCGAATATCTTTCCATGGATGTGTATCTTCTCTCTGAGCCAATCGAGGAGCGCTTTGAAATCGCCGGATCTGATGTTTTCTTCAAAGCTTAAATCTTTTTTCATAGAGTAAAGAAGCTGCGCGGCGTACAGGTTTCCCATCATGTAAGATGGAAAGTACCCAAACGATCCGTGTGCCCAATGGACATCTTGGAGAGCTCCCTCGCTATCGCTTTTTGGAGTCACCCCTATGTACTCTTTCATCTTATCGTTCCAAACGGATGGTATATCCTTCACACTCATCTCATCGTTGACGAGAGCTTTTTCTATTTCATATCTGAGCATTATGTGAAGATTGTAAGTCACTTCATCGGATTCCGTCCTTATTAAGGATCTCTCGACTATGTTCGATGATCTCCAAAGATCATCTACCGGGACATCTTTGAAATCTTCGAAGTATTCCGCAAGTATTGGCTTGAAGAATTCCCAAAAGTGCTTGCTCCTAGCTACAATGTTTTCCCAGAACCTTGACTGGCTCTCGTGAACGCCCATCGAAGCTCCATCACCTATTGGAAGTCCTCGGAATCTTTCGGGTATTCCCTGCTCATAGAGAGCGTGCCCTCCCTCATGAACTGTGCTGAAGAAGGAATACTTTAGATCCCTCTCATCATACCTTGTGGTAACCCTAACATCTCCGTGAGAGATCGTTATCGTAAAAGGATGGGCTGACACATCTATTCTTCCAGCATCAAAATCGTAGCCGATGATTTCGAGAACTCTTTTGGATAGTTCTTTCTGCTTTTGAATATCGAATTTTCCAAGAAATACATCTTTTGGCTTATCAGCTCTTTCTATCTTTTCCAGAACACCTATCAGAAATTTTCGAAGTTTTGGTATGATCTTGTCCAGATCCTTAACGGTGAGTCCGGGTTCGAAGAAATCCAGAAGCGCATCGTACCTGTTCTCCTCGTAACCCACTTTTTCAGATAGTTCTTTGACTAGCTCTACAACCTTCTCAAGCTGAGGTGCGAATATCGAGAAGTCAGAGTTTCTCTTGGCATCTTCCCATATTCTCTGAGCTTTTGCCGTTTCCAAAGCAAATTTCCCCCAGAGTTCTGGTGGAATCTTTTTGAATTTTTCGTATTCCTTTTTAGCAACTCTTACCAGAGCTTTATCTTCTTCACTCTCAGCCTCTTTTTCAGCCTCGTTTAAAAGCTTTCCCATCTCATCGCTCGTCTGCTGAATCTGTATGAATTCAGACAAGCTCCCAATTATCTGTGCCCTCCACTTTCCTCCTTTTTTCGGCATATGAGTCTCCATATCCCATTGAAGGAGCTCGAAAGCTGATGAAAAATAGCTTATCCAAATGTATTTTTCTTTCAACTTCTGAAGCGCTGACACGAGAACACCTCCTTTAAAAAGCCGCCCTCAATGGGCGGCTCATATGTTCTCAGCGAAATATTCTTGGAGCGTTTTCAATGAGGCTCCCAGTTCGAATTTGTATCCCAATTCTTTCAGGGTTAATTCAAGAGCTGAAAAGGCTGTCAGAGTATCAAACGGGCTCAAATATCCAAGATGTGATATCCTTATAATCTTTCCCTTCAGGTGTGCTTGACCTCCCGCTATCGTGACGCCGTATTTGTCTCTCATTATCTTTGTGATTTTATTTCCATCTATATCCGCTGGAAGCTTCACAGCTGTCACAACATTTCCGGGCCTCTTCGAGAGAAGCTCGAATCCAAGAGCCTTCACAGCTCTTCTCGTAGCTTCTCCAAGAAGTGCATGTCTTTCCCATACCTTTTCTATCGTCTCTTCCTTTATCATCTCAACAGCTTTTTTGAGCATGTATATCATGTTGACAGCCGGGGTGTATGGATTTTCTGGGTATTTCTTCTTGTAAGCTTTCAAATCGAAGTAGTACTTTGGGGATTTTGAACTCTCGATGAGTTTCCACGCTTTTTCGCTTCCTATAGCGATGAATCCTATTCCCGGAGGTAACATCACTCCTTTCTGAGATCCTGAGACGACGACATCCACTCCCCACTCCTCCATCTTGAGCGGCTCTGCGAGGAGCGAGCTCACAGCATCTGTTACAAGGACAGCATCCGTTTCTTTGACGACTTTCGCTATTCCCTCAAGATCTATCACAGTTCCTGTGGAAGTCTCGCTATGTGTAGTAAAGACGGCTTTAACATCAGGGTTTTTATCTAAAGCCTCCTTTATTTGATCCGGTGATACGGCTTCTCCCCATTCGAGTTCTAATTTGACAGTGTTCATGCCAAAAGCTGTGAGTATTTCAAGCCATCTTTCGCCGAATTTACCGGCGACAACCACCAGAACCTTATCACCGGGGCTGAGAAGATTTTGGACTGCCGCTTCCATTGCACCAGTCCCAGATGAGACGAAAGCATAAACTTCACCCGAAGAAGTCTGGAAGAGGTATTTTGCCCCTTCCATTGTCTCTTTCATCAAACCTATGAACTGTGGTGTTCTATGATGCAGAACCTCTTTCGCTCCCTCAAGGAGTACATCGTGGGGAACGGGAGTCGGTCCAGGAGCGACCAAGTAATATTTCTTCATGAAATGCATATGTATCCCCTCCTCAGAAGATATTCCAATCCCAATGATACACCTTCGATATCACTTTCCGAAAACTTTCACGAGGAACGAAAAGAGAAAGATCAATCCTTGAACCAGAACGATGGAAGCGCCTGATGGAATATCGTATACCCAGGAGAGAACAAGACCTGCAAAGACTGATATTGTTGAAATTATTGGAGAAAGAATGAACATACCCTTGTAAGTTTTGGAGACGAGCATCGCCGACGCAGAAGGGACGACTATCATTGCAGAAACAAGGATTATTCCAAGCATGTTTATGGATAAAACGATTGACGATGCTAAAAGTACTAAGAATGAATAGTATATCGCTCCTATCTTTATTCCAAGAATTTTTGAAAAGTCCTCATCAAAGGTCGCGTAAACGAGATGATCTCTGAATAAAATGGTGAACACCAATACCGCAACCGCTAAAGTTGCTAGAACTTCGACATCTCCCCAGCTCATAGCCAGAATATCCCCAAAGAGATACGCCATAACTCTTGATGAATCTTCTTTTGACAGATTTATGAGTATTATCCCAAGAGCCATAGATGTGCTGAATAGAACCCCAACTCCTATGTCTTCGTGTATTCCTTTTCTTGATAGATATCCGAGCACCAGTGCAGATGTGACTGCCACAGCGAGAGTTATCAAACTCGGATTGTATCCAAGAAGGAGTCCAAGCCCTACGCCGATAAAAGAAAGATGAGCTATACCGCTTCCCATGAAAGTCATCTTTCTTAAAACCACCAAGTTTCCCAGAAGAGAAGTCGAGATCGCGCTCAAAATTCCTCCAACTAATGCTATCTGCCCAAATTCATAGACGAATATCTCCGTAAGAATCACTCCTTGTGGTCATGAACGATTGTCTTTACACCATAACCGTATAGTTTTGTAAAGAACCTTTCTGGGAGTTCCGAGATATCAGTTGCATGGACGACTAGTCTTTTGTTTATGCAGAGTATCGCATCCGAGTATTCGCTTACAAATCCCACATCGTGAGTTACGACTATCACAGTTACTCCTGAATCTTTCAGATTTCTTATAAGATTGTAGAACTTCGATTGGCTCTCTCTATCCAGTCCCACCGTCGGTTCGTCCATTATCAGTATCTCTGGACCTGAAACAAGAGCCCTCGCTATCATGACTCTCTGACGCTGCCCGCCAGAGAGCTCGTGGATCAACCTCGATTCAAGTTCCTCTATTCCCAAAAGCTCTAAAACCTTCATAGCTTTTTTATAATGATGACTTCTGTATCTGAATTTTCTCTCTCTAAAAAGTCCCATCAAAACGACATCTATCACTCTTATTGGAAATTTCCTTACACCGCTCATTTGAGGAACGTACCCTATGAGTCTTTCTTTCAAATATTCGTCCCTGCTTTTTCCAAAAATAGTTATCTTTCCATCGTAATCATCGATTATTCCAACGATTGTCTTGACAAGTGTACTCTTTCCTCCACCATTCGGCCCAACTATTGTGTAAAATTTGCCCTTTTCCAGGGAAAAGGACACATCCTTGATAGCAACTATATCTCCATATCTAACGGTTAGATTCTTCACCTCAAGGCAGTATTCACACTTCACCTCAATGCCTCCTCAACAGAAATTTTCACTCTCTCCAAAAGTTCTTCAAAATTCTCAACATCAGTTCCAAGAACATCTACTTTAACTGTTTTCAAGCTGCAAGCTTTTATAACAGGATACGCTATCTTTTCACTCGAATTCTTCTCGATCAATATCACTTTTATGTGTTCTCTCTTGCAGATCTTCAGTATCTCCTTGAGTTTCCTTGGGGAAAGGCTTGGCTGTGATTGACCGGTGAGTGTTATGTAATCAGAGCTCAGAAATCTCTTTACAAAGTGATAGAGAGCCGGCCTTAGCTCAAGTAATGGTCTGTCATATTTCGAAAGATCGGTCGCTATCGATCGTTCCTCTTCTGATAGCTTTTTCAAAAAGACGATGAGATTCTTTCTCATTTCTTCCGATTCCTTTGGATATGTATCCTCAAGACAACTTTCTAAATTTACAGCCATTGCTTGGACATAAATCGGATCGAGCCAAACATGTGGATTGATCTCTGGAGCCTTTCCGAGGACATCGGAGAGCTTGCAGATTTTCACACCTCTTATTTTCGAGAGCCACTCTTCAAATCCTCCACCGAATACGATCAGAATATCCGCTCTCTTCACTTTTTTCATAGATGATGGACTGAGCTGAAAAGTGTGTGGATTGGAATTCGGATTTATGAGAACTTCTACATCACCGCTGTATATCTCCTTTACCATTAAAAAAAGAGGATTCACACTTACAAGAACATAAGATAAAGCGATAGCTGAAAATGCAACCAATATCATCACAAAATTTTTCATACTTTTCACCTCCGTGATGATTTTACTACGAAGTTTCACGCTCTTTTCGGTGCAAAGTTTCGTGCTTTTTTTGATACAATTCTGCGAGGAGGTGATAAGAATGAGAAAACTCTTCAAAAACATAGAGTATCTGGCAACTTTTGATAAAGAAAAAAGAAAGCTCAAGAACGCCTACATATTAGTTGAGGACAATGTGATAAAGGAAGTTGGAACAGGTGATTATGAGGGGGAGGTAGATGAGGTATACGATTTAGATTCAATGCTTGTTCTTCCAGGTTTTGTGAACACACACCACCATTTCTACCAGACCCTTTTCAGAAATGTAAAAGGTGCTCAGAATGCAAAGCTGTTTGATTGGCTTGTATTTCTTTACGAGCGCTGGAAGTATATAGATGAGGAGGCTACCTATGTTTCAACTCTTACAGCTGTTTACGAGATGATGAAGACCGGAGTCACTACCACAACGGATCATCTGTATCTCTTTCCATATGGAAACAACGCGATATTCGACTCAGAAATTGAAGCTGCCAAAAGAACGGGAGTAAGATTTCACCCAACGAGGGGAAGCATGTCTCTTTCAAAGAAAGATGGAGGGCTTCCACCAGACAGCGTTGTCCAGAGAGAGGACGAGATAATTGAAGAGTCTATAAGACTTATAAAAAAGTATCACGACCCCTCTAAATATTCCATGCTAAGAATAGCTTTAGCTCCATGCTCTCCCTTTTCGGTAACTCCTGAGCTGATGAGAGAATCCGTTAAGATAGCAGAAGAGTATGATGTCCTCCTTCACACGCATCTTGCTGAAACGCTGGATGAGGAAAAGTTCTGCCTTGAGAAATTCGGAAAAAGGCCCGTCGATTACATGGAAGAACTCGGATGGCTCAACCCACGTGTCTGGTTTGCACACCTCGTTCACCTGAGCGATGAAGATATAGAAAAGCTTGCGAAGAATGATGTTGGAATGGCACACTGCCCGGCTTCCAACATGAGGCTTGGCTCTGGCATAGCTCCAGTTGTGAAGATGAAGGGAAAGATCAGAATAGGAATAGCTGTAGATGGAAGCGCAAGCAACGATACAAACAACTTCTTCCAGGAAGTGAGGCTTGCCATGCTCCTTCAGAGAGTCAAATACGGAGCTGACGCCATCACTGCAGAAGAGGTTCTTGAGATGGCAACGCTTGGAGGAGCGAAGGTCTTGAGGATGGATGACTACATAGGGTCGATAGAAACCGGAAAAGCGGCAGATTTCATCGGAGTGGATCTTTCAAAATTGGAGCTTTCTGGCTGTCTTGACGATCCGCTCGCTTCGATAGTGATGTGTGATCCCAAAGAAGCGGATATGGTAGTTATAAATGGAAATTTGAGGGTTTGGAGAGGGGAAGTAATAGGAGAAGACCTTGAGAAGATCGCAGAGTGGCAGAACAGAAAATCCAGAGAGCTTTTGTCAAAAGAGCCTTGAGTGAGGTGGAAAAATGCATGAACACGAACTGGAAGATAAAAAGGGGAAAAGGCTTTTCTTTTCAATATTTTTCAACCTCTCGATAGTTCTGGCTGAGATCATAGGAGGGCTTGTTTCAAGGAGCACAGCCCTCCTTTCTGATGCAGCCCACAACAGCGCAGATGTACTGTCGATGATTTTCAGCTATTCTGCTGTAAAGGTATCAAAAAGAAAGAGAGATGAGAAATTCACCTACGGGTACGAAAGAGCAGAAGTAATAGCTGCTGTCGTGAATTCGGTTTTTTTAATGGTGGTCGGAGGATTTGTCACATTCGAAGGTATCAAAAAGCTGATAAACCCTGAGGTGATAGATCCAAAGGTCATGCTGCCAGTTGCGATTATCGGATTGGCTGGAAACATACTGACGATTCTCTTTCTCCATGAGCATCACCATGATATAAATGTCCACTCCACGCTCGTTCATATAACAGCTGATGCGATATCTTCCGTTCTCGTCGTTACCCTTGGAATAGTCCTCTTTTTTAAGCCACTGTACTTCTTGGACGGTCTCATATCACTCGCGATAGCGGTGTACATGATATACATGGGCTGGAAGGTCTTTAAAAGGGCTTCATCAATACTGATGCAGGTTAAACCAGAGTGGATAGATCTCAACGATCTCAAGATGTCAATAGAGAATTTAGAAGGCGTGAAGGATGTTCATCACATACATGTATGGACGATGAACGGAGAGGATGCATTTGCGGAGCTCCATGTAACGCTGCAGAACAGAAGCGTGGATGCAGATTCGATAAGAGAAACGATCAAAAACAAGCTCAAAGAGCTTGGAATATCCCACTCAACTGTTCAGATAGAGTACAGAAATTGTGAGGAAATCTCAAAAGAAGCGTCGCAAGTTTAGTTATTAAGGAAGGGAAAATTTTGGGAGGCACAAGAAGAGACATTTTAAGAATAGCCATCCCATCGATGGGAAGCTCGATATTTGACATGCTCTACAGCTTTGCAGATCTTGCATGGATTGGAAGACTTGGAAAAGATGCCGTGGCTTCCGTTACGCTCGCCATTAGTCTTTACAACATGAATTACATACTAAATGAGATATTGGGCGTCTCTTCCGTTGTACTTTTATCAAGGAGCTGGGGAAGGAGAGATCTGGAATCCTTTGAAAATGTTGGAAGGCAAATAGTCATTTATAAATTTCTGGCAGGCCTTTCTCTTTTGGTGTTGACTTACCCTCTGTCTCCATATCTGTTGTCATGGCTTGGGAGCGGAAAAGTCCCGCCGAGCGACGCTATATCCTACTACAGAATTATGGCGCTCTTTCTTCCGTTTTCCTTCCTTATGGGAACGATGATGACCACATTCAGATCGATAGGGGATACGAAAACACTTTTCTATGTAATGGCTTTCGGGTCGATATCCAACATATTCTTGGATCCCGTCTTCATATTCGCGCTCAAGATGGGAGTTGCCGGTTCGGCTCTTGCCTCCGGGATATGCTCTACAGCTTCGATGATCTTGGGATTTTTCCTGGCTAAAAGGAAATGGAATGTTTGGCTTTTGAGATACACAAAGCTCGATTTGGAAGTTTTGAAGAAGATTCTCACTATAGGTGGCCCGTCTCTGATAGATTCTGTAAACTGGAACTTCACAAGGATCGCCACTGTAAAGATATTTTCAATGTATGGTGTTCTCGCAACGGCTACTTTTGGAATTTTTGCGAGGACAATCGAGATGGCTTGGATGATAGGATTTGCGCTTGAGGGAGCAGTAACGACGCTCGTCGGTCAGAATTTGGGAAGGAAGGACTCTTCAAAAGCTCTTGAGGTATTCTCTGAAGGGTTGAAAATTGGCATTTTCATAGGATTCATCGTTTCGATCGTCGTTTTCACATTCTCTACACCAATTGCGTCTCTGTTTTCAAAAGATCCTCAGCTTGTAAAGTCGGCATCAGAATTTTTGAGATGCACATCCTTTGGATTTTTCTTCATGTACATGATGAACATCTCGTATGGAACGCTCATTGGAGGAGGTAGAACGATCGATACGATGTTCATCGGCCTTTTGGGCAATTGGTCATTCAGGATTCCTGCTATGTTCGTTATGAAATCTCTGAATTTCGGGTATAACGCACTCGGAATCATCATAGCTCTCTCAATAGCTTTTGAATCTTTCATCGGACTTTTCATGGTCAGGAAAAAGAAATGGCTTAAGTTTGAAGTTTAGATCGGATATTTTATTCTTTCACCTTCAAAATTATATTCTTTGAATCTGTCCTCACTCATGACAACCGCATTTTTTTGACGAGCGAGAGATATTATAAGCTCATCAGCTGGAGAGTGGCTGTATACGAATTTGGATGAGAGTATGTCTTCAAGCAAGGTTCTGCCACTCTTTGGAACTATATACTTGACATTCTTATCGAACACGATGTAAACGGGATAGAAAATCCTTTTCTCGTCTGCGAAAACCAAGAAAAGTTCCTCGAAATCCTTAACGCAAAGATCGTGCTTCCACAGGAAGTTGTTCCCATCGATTACTAAGGGCGATGTTTTTCGTGAAGTGACGATCTTTGTTATGTACGGATGAGCAATCAGTGAGAGTTCGTTCTTGAACTCATTTGAGAGATCTGCTGCAGCTCTGAGATCTTCCAGTAAATCCTCGTATAGCTTCCAAGGTTTCGTTCTTTTCGCAATGTCTAGAAGATCCTTGAAAGGGATTTCTCTGCTCTTGCTCTGTTTGATCTTTTTCTTCCCCTTGAAAAAACCCAAAATCCCCCGGAGAAATTCCGGGGGAAGATCTGAGATCATGGAAGCTCTCTCTATTCTTTTGTTTTCGTTGCCCTTCCCGAAGAAGAGCTCTTTCAAAGCAAATTCCAGGATATCCGGGCTCGCTTTTTTGAGAAGCCCCTCCTCGTCCTCAAGTATCACAGCTAAGTCTTCTACATCTTCGAGTTTCCATCCATCCTTTTTCAAAATCCTCAAGAGTTCATCTCTCATCGCAATCTCTCGTTGCCACAAGGTCGACTCCAAGACCTAGGATGTTTTTCTCAATTACATCTCCGATCTTAACGGGAGCTTTAACTTCAAGAGATTTTATGTATTCCATGAGTTCTTTTATCTTTTCCTTTGGAACGGCTCCAGATGTTTTCACAGAAACGAGCGGAAGAGCACCTCCGAGAACTTTAACACTTGTGGTGAGAATCCTCATGGGATTTTCAATCTCTTGAAGAGCAAACTCCTCACCACGGGGACACCTGTTACCTTCAACTTCGATTCCACTTTTCGTGACCTTGACTTTGAGTATGCAGCCGAGCGGGCATCTGACGCATTTCAGTCTTTCCATCTTCACACCTCCGTCACGGAAACGACTATCTCATCTTCGCATGGCGGCTCTATTT
>WGAO01000034.1 GCA_015489065.1 Thermotogaceae bacterium
CTGAAAGGGTGATACGATGGATTTCAGAGAGGTTAGAAATGATTTCGATGAACTGAAAATTTATAAAGAGGGCGCAGAGGTTTTGAATTGGGATAAGCCAAAGCTTTCAGAGCCTCCAGAAAAAATAATATTCGTTGATGGAAGGCAGAGACATCTTCTTAACTACGAAGGATTTCCCTCAAAAAAGATACTCATATCGCAGATCGTCGTTGGAGCAATTGCGTATTGCTGTAATGAGTTAAAACTTGTTGAGGAGCCAGCAAGCTATTTTATCGTAGCAAGAACTCCAAGCGTAGGAGAGCTAAAAATAAGTTTAAGAGGAGAATACCCCATCGTTGAAGTTGTTGACAGTGGAGAGTTGTCTCAAGTCTCAAGCAGAATTATGGCTGAAAAAGAATTGGAGCTTAGCAGAAGTCTCGCTGAGGAAGGCTTAGGAGCAGTTGTAAAGGATGGCAGTTTGAAGCCTATCTTTCAGCTCAGAATTGAACCTACATTTGTTCAAGGTTCAGGGCCTGTGGGACTCGTAAAGAGTGTTCAATCAGTTTTAGATCCGGATTTGGAAGAGAGAATACTCTCCGATGTTGAAATTGGCAGAAGGTCAAAGGCATTCGTCGCAAGATACTCGGAAAATGACAGGAGAATAGATGTCGTAAGCAGTTATGTAAGAATGGGGAAAGGTTCCTTTGTCAGGCTCGATGCGGTATTCTCAAGGAGCGTTGATATAAAAGATATCTTAGAGCTTTTCGACTCTCTTGTCAGCGCTCTATCTGATATGACTATAGATGTTCAATATGGAAGATATCCAAACGACATACCGCCAGTTCAGGGACTTGAACAGATATTAGGAGCATATCTTTACGATCCTTTGACTGTGGAGAGTCTCATACACGCGGAAGGTGGTGTTCTTTGATGAAAGCATATTGGATATTCCTGACGATTGCAGCAGTTGCGATAATGGTTGGGTATGCATATCTTTCTGGTAGAGAGAAAGGAGGTGGTGGACCGATGGTGGTGAGCAGTGTGTTTAAAAATGGTGGAGAGATTCCACGCGAGTTCACCTGCGATGGTGCCAATGTCAGCCCACAACTCGTTGTAAAGAATATTCCAGATAAGACGAAATCAATCGTGATAATAGTTGATGATCCAGATGCTCCAGTGGGAACTTTTACGCATTGGGTAGCCTGGAATGTGAAATTTGAAGGAAATATGTTGTCAATTCCAAAAGCAATTCCGAGAAAGACTTCTATAATGAATCAGGGGATGAACGATTTCGGAAGAGTCGGATACGATGGCCCATGCCCGCCCAGAGGACATGGGAAACATCATTATCACTTCAAGGTCTTTGCAACCGACCGTGAAATACCCCTTAAAGATGGGGCTAGTAGAAGAGATTTGGAGAAGTATCTCAAAGGTCATGTTCTGGATAAAGCCGAAATAGTGGGATTATACGGCAGGTGAGATCTGTGAATGAGATGATGAGAGTTGTTAGAGTGGAGAATGACGAAGCTATCCTTGAGCCTCTGGAACTTGAGGGATGTGCTAGCTGTGTTTTCAACAGTGTGTGCAACGTGGATCCAGACAAGCAGAAAGTAAGGGTAAGTATTGATGGAAGGGACATAAGAATAGGCGATGTAGTTGAAGTGAAAACACCAAGGGCTGTTGCTACAAGGTTGTCTTTTGTAGTTTACACAATTCCACTACTCATATTTATTTCTCTGCTTGTCATATTCAAAGCGTCGGGTTATTCCGATGAGTTATCCTTCGTTTTATCTATAATCCCCGTTGGGATTTATTACATATTTCTCAGAAAATTAGATAATAAGATTGCATCAAGGTATAAACCTAGGATAGTAGCGATCAGGTCAAGAGAGAGCGCTTTCAAAATAAAATGAAGGGGTGCGACTATCGTGATATGGTTGATAACAGGTGTTAACAGGGGTATTGGAAGAGCACTTGCGTTGAAAGCTTTAGACGATGGAGACAAGGTGATTGGAGTTTCAAGGAGAGAGTACGATTCTGTGAGAGAAATGTCAGAGAGATTTAAAAGTAAATTCAAGTTCATAATTGCGGATCTGAGATTTGAGAAGGATATAGAAAAGATAGTAGATAGCATAGATGAAAAAATTGATTTTTTAATGAACAACGCCGGTGTGCTATTTAGAGAGAGCTATCCGAATTTTTCACAAGACACATTTCTAGAGACAATGAAAGTAAACACATTTGCACCGCTGAAATTATCGTCTCTCTTGGAAAGTAGAGGGAAATTCAGTCTTGAGGCGAAGATTGTCAATACATCTTCAGTTCTTGGCTCGATATCCCAAGCATCCTCCACACCAAGTTACTCTTATTCCATATCCAAAGCCGCTTTGAACATGGTAACTAAGCTCCTTTCAAGTCAACTCAGAATGAAGCAAATTGTAGTTATATCCGTTCATCCGGGGTGGGTTAGAACAGACATGGGAGGAAATGCGGCTCCAGTTCTCCCGGAGGATTCTGCCAAAGGGATAATTTCTCTTGCTAGGAGGATCACCATGAAAGATTCTGGAAAGTTCTTCGACTATATGGGAAGGGAGATCGAATGGTAGGCGTATTCGATTTGGGATCGAATTCTTTCATATCTTTGGTCGTGGACGGAAAGGTGGAGATATTTGAAGATGTTGTTGTGGCGTCAACGATTTCTTATGTGAAAGATGGAAAATTCAAGGATTGTGCCGATCTAAAAGATATCTTCACAGATATGCTCAGAAATGTTTTGAGGTTTACGAGGGACATCCATGTTTTTGGCACAGCAGTATTTAGAGAAGTGGAAAACGGTCCATGGTGTTTTGAGAAAATCAAAGATGGATATCCAGGAAAAATTCTCACCCCAGAAGAAGAAGCCAGATATTCCTATCTCTCCGTAAAAAGAGACAGTGAATTGAACGTGAGGAATCCGCTTGTCTTTGATCTTGGAGGAGGGAGTCTTGAAATTGTTAATGACAGAGATTGGGTGAGTCTTCCACTTGGAACGAGAAAAATCGGAAAAGTTGATGAGAGAAATTTTCGTGAGAAGATCAATTTCGTGAAAAAAAATCTTCCAAATTTTTCTGGATCTCCCGTTGGGATAGGCGGAACTTTTGTCACTATAGCGTCTTATAGATTTGGAAAATGGAATCTCTCCTCTGCTCATGGATCTGTGATAGATATGAGTTTGATCCGAGATCTTTTCGATCTTGTCAAGGATATGTCTTACGAGAAAATAGATTCTCTCCCATTTGTTCCCAAAGGTAGAGGCAGAACTCTCAAGAGCGGAATTGCTATAGCTGCGGCTATCGTGGAAAAATTCGGTGATCTGGTAGTCAGCAGAAGAGGCTATAGATACGCTCTTGCCTGGGAATTAGAAGCTTCTCGTTGATCATTCAAAAATTTGGTCATTTGAGTCTTGTAGTGATATCATTTCTTAGTGGAGATTATTTTCTCCAAAAGAATTTATTTGGAAAATTTATTCATAGGAGGTGGGGATCGTGAGGAAGTTTGTTATTGCTCTGCTGCTCCTTGTAGTAGTTGCCATGTTTGGAAAGGTTTATTTTGTGTCAACGCAGATGTCACCGGCTGAGGAAAGAGCGTTTTTGGTTTCCAAACTGAGGGAATTTACAAAGGAGACAGGTGTAAAGGTTGAGCTGATAAACCTTGGATATGCAGAAGTCTCATCAAGGATCGAGGCTGAGCAGAAATCTGGAAAGGTGAAAATAGGACTCGTTGCAGATCTCCAGGGAGGGCTTTATTTACTCGCAAGCAAGGGTTTCTTACAGGATCTCAGTGGGTTGAAGATACCGAACAGAACCTTCTTGTTGGAGAAGTACGCATATGTCAATGGCAAGAAGATCTTCATTCCTTGGCTCCAAGCGACTTATGTGTTCGTGGTGAACAAAGAAGCCTTCAAATACCTTCCAAGAGGGTTGACTAAAGAAGATGTGATCAAAGGAACCGAAAAATGGACATATCAAGCTCTCTATGATTGGGCTGCTAATATAGCCAAAAGAACTAAAATGTCCCAACCTGTAGGATTTCCAATGGGACCAAGAGGGCTTTGGCACAGATTCCTCCATGGTTATATCTATCCGTCTTTCACCGGAGCTCAAGCTATAAAATTCGACAGCGTCAGAGCTCTCGATATGTGGAGTTATCTGAAAAGACTCATGAAGTATGTCAATCCATCAAGTTCGGTTTGGGATAACATGGCTGAACCTCTCATGAGAGGAGAGGTTTGGATAGCCTGGGATCATACTGCGAGAATCAAACAGGCCATAGTTACTATGCCGGATAGGTTCGTAGTAGTTCCAGCTCCGCGCGGACCCATGGGTAGAGGTTACATAATCGTTCTTGTTGGACTCTCCGTTCCTAAGAATGCCCCGAACATGGATGAAGTGGAAAAACTCATAGAGTATCTCACTTCTCCGGAGGTTCAAGTTGCCATACTGAAAAATGTTGGATTCTTCCCCGTTGTCAAGGAAGCCAGTCTCAAGATACCAGAAGGTGCTTTGAAGATTCTCGCAGAAGGTGTCATAAATCAATCTGCGACAAAAGATGGGCTTGTTTCGTTCATACCGAACTTGGGAAAGAAAGGAGGAGACTTCACCGCAACATATAGGGAAGCATTCAAGAGGATAGTTCTCAACGGTGAAAATCCCGTTACTGTTATTAAAGAACTGGGTGAGAAGATCAGGAAGATGTTCAAAGAGACAGGATCAAGCCTACCTGAACCAGATGCAAGTCTTTACTGATAACTCTTGAAGGGGGTCACATGACCCCCTTCCTCCAATTACGGAGAGGAGTGATCGATTTGAAGAGCAAAAGTGCCGCTATATGGCTCCTCCTTCTTCCAACTATAATCTATCTTTCAGTCTTTATCGGTTATCCTCTTTTCAAGACTTTTGTCATGGCAATGTCAGGTGAGGAAAGACCTTTTGACACTTTTTACAGGATGTTTCACGATCAGACTTTTTGGAATGCACTGAAAAACACGCTTTTTCTAACAGCTGTGATAGTTCCCATACAACTGATTCTGGCGATAGCACTTGCGCTATTTATAAACAAAAAGTTCAAGGGATATACTTTTCTGCTGTATCTGATAATAATCCCGCTCGCTCTGAGCGATATAACAGCAGCTCTTATGAGCTACACTATGTTCTCTCCGATGGGTTATGTGAACAAGATCCTGATAAACCTTGGTGCTATAGATAAACCGATATACTTTTTTGGGTACATGTTTAAAACGAGGGAATTCTGGATAGTTGTACTGACAGAGATATGGAGAGCTACTCCACTTGTTTTTGTAATAATACTTGCAGGCCTTCAATCGATAAACAAAGAGTACCTGGAAGCAGCAGACATATTCGGTTTTTCAAGATCTCAGAAGCTTTTTAAAGTGATTCTGCCCCTTCTCAAGCCGTCAATAATGTCAGCCCTTCTTATGAGAACACTCTTCGCGTTTCAGATATTCGGAGTTGTGTGGATGCTAGCTGGTAGAGATATACCAGTTCTTGCTGGTGAGACATACTATCAGTACACCTTCCTTAATGACGAAAAGATGGCGGCGGCTTACTCGATGATAATAGCTGTCATAACCTTGATAATAAGTTACTTTTATCTCACTACTCTGAGATCAAAGCATCTTGAAGAGGGTGTGAGATAATGCTGAAGAAAGTATTTTTCTGGATTGCAGTGATCCTGATAGCCGTGTGGTTTTTAACACCGATTGTTATGATATTCCTTGCAGCTTTCACACCTGCTGAAGATTACTACAATCCACATAGAATAATACCATCACACTTAACTTTTGAGCATCTTTACAAACTATTATTTTTGCTCGATGGCTGGAAGTCTATTATCATCAGTGTTGAGGTTGCCTTGATAGCCATTGGGTTATCTTTTCTCATTGGCCTTCCAGCTGGATACGCCATGGCCCGCTATAAATTCAAAGGAAAGAGAGCCATAAACCTCACAATACTCCTGACACGCTCCATACCACTTATTGTCGTAGCGGTTCCGCTAATAGTCATATACATGAAAGTGGGACTTTCAGATACAGTTTTAGGAGTTGCATTAGCTCATACTGCTATGATACTTCCTTTCGTTGTCTTGATAACTTCAAGCATATTTTCCGGTATATCCGTTGAATATGAAGAAGCAGGAATGGTGTTTGGACTCACACACTTTCAATCCTTTGTGAAGATAACGCTTCCGCTTGCACTTCCTGGACTTGCAGCGAGTGCGATTTATTCCTTCATAATGTCCTGGAATGAAGTTTTCGTTGCATCAATATTAACGCTCACAAACAGAACACTACCAGCTCACATATTGAACACGGCTATGGCATCTCCGGATTATTTCAAATTTGCCGCCGGTGTTATGATGGCGGTTCCCGCAATGATATTCATATTCTTCACAAGAAAGTACTTGATAAGCATGTGGGGAATCTCTCTCAAGTGAGGTGAAACGATGGCGCGAGTTAGAATAGAAAACTTAAAGAAATATTTTGGAGAGGTGAAAGCCCTCGATGGAATAACTCTGGAGATAGAAGACGGAGAGTTTCTCGTTCTCTTGGGACCATCTGGATGTGGAAAAACCACGCTTCTTAGAAGTGTATCGGGACTTGAAAGCGTAACATCGGGGAAGATTTTTTTCAACGACAGGGATGTGACAAACCTCCAGCCAAAAGACAGAAACATCTCAATGGTCTTTCAGAGCTATGCAGTTTGGCCGCATATGAAAGTCAGGGACAACATAGGATATCCGATGAAAATAAAAGGACACTCCAAAGAAGAGATAGAAAAAAGAGTGAAATGGGCTGCGAACATGCTTAACATATCAGAACTTCTTGACAGATATCCTTCGCAACTTTCAGGAGGCCAGCGCCAAAGAGTTGCAGTTGCGAGAGCAATAGTTTTAAATCCAGCTGTGCTTTTGATGGACGAACCTCTTTCGAATTTGGATGCTCTTCTTAGAGTTAAGATGCGATCAGAGCTTAAAAAACTCCAGGAGGAACTAGGTGTGACTACCATATATGTTACACATGACCAAGTTGAAGCTATGACCATGGGAGATAGAATAGCCGTAATGAACAGAGGAAAGCTTCAGCAAGTTGGAACGGCGTCGGAAATATACCACAAGCCTGTCAACATGTTCGTCGCGGGATTTATTGGTTCCCCCCAGATGAATTTTTTAAGAGCAAAAACAGTCTCAGATGGAGCGAAAACTATTCTGAAAGGTCACGGTGTGGATATCCCAATCAGCTCAGATCCCGGTCTAGAAGAAGTGGTAGTTGGTATCAGACCGGAGCATATAGGTTTAGGAAAAGGCGAAGTGAGTTTTGAAGCGACGGTGTTTTTCATAGAGAAGCTGATGTCATCCACAATAATTCATGCAACTTTAGAAGACGGGAAAGAGATAGTCTCGATGATACCGGGTGATCATGAGTTCAAAAACGGCGAGAAGGTGACTATGTCATTTAGCACAGAGAAGATACATTTGTTCGATCCGAAGACCGAGAGGAGGATAGAAACTTGATATTTGTTCTATCTCACACACATTGGGACAGAGAATGGTTTGCTACATCTAAGTACACGAAAAGGCTCCTTTTAGAGCTCTTTGAAAATTTGATCAATCTCATCGAAAGAGATCCTTCCTTCGAATACATACTCGACGGTCAGACACTCATTCTTGAGGATCTAAAGTCAGAGGATCGATCTCTATTTGAGAAAGCTTTAAATTATATCACCACCGGAAATATAAAAGTTGGACCCGTTTATGCTCAGTTGGATTGGAGAACATCAATCCCACAGGCTATCTGGAAGAATTTTGAGATTGGAGTAAGTGACTGTCAAACTTTCGGAAACTGTCTAAACGCTGGATGGTTCATGGATAACTTCGGCCAGATATCTCAGATTCCACAAATTCTGAACAAGTTTGGAATAAATTATGCTTTTGTTTGGCGTGGTTTGAGAAAGACAGACACTTTTTTCAATTGGAGATCACCAGACGGATCTTCGGTTAGAACTCATGGACTTATTGGTGGATACAGAACACTCTACAATCTTTCTGATACGAAATCGATAGCCAAAGAGAGATTTCATCACGAACTTAGAAAGCTCAAGAGATTCGGTGATGTTGTTGTTCTCATGGATGGGTACGATCTTGATACACATCCAGAGAACCCAAAAGAATTTTTGGATGAGGAATTTTCTGATTCTATCAACGATTTACTTGAATCTATGGACGGAATGGACAATCTTTCAATTGTGGAGGGTGAACTCATTTCTGGGAAGATAGCTTCCGTATTTCCAGGAACTTTGAGTACGAGAACATATCTGAAATTGGGAGCAGATCATCTGGGAAAACTCCTCACAACTCTAGAATTTGTCCAAAACGCCTTGGGAAGACCTAAAACCGATCAGATGTGGAGAGATTACTTGAAAACACTGATACATGACAATATCTGTGGAGTTGGTGTAGATCAGATACACCAAGGTATGGAGAGAACTTATCTAAACCTTTTCGGAAAAATCAAACAGGATCTTGAGAAGTCTCTGAAAAAATTCGATATGAAAGGAGAGTATGTATTTTCTCCGTCAAAGTTCTCTGGTGCTTTCCCATGGAAAGACGAGATTTTGATGGTGAATTCCAGTGGGATAGGTTTTTGGAAGCTGGAAAGGCACCGATATTTTGAAAAAGATTTGAAAGATTTTGAGCCGTTTGAGATAGTTTTGGAAAAAGAGCTTGGTGATGCTTATTCATCAGATTGCGAGAAAACTCCTTACGAAGTGAAGACCAAGACCATTAAAACCCTTCAGTCTGATATATCGCAAAGATACATTTTTCAGAGAAATATCAGATCAAGCTATTCGGAAATCGAAATCTTAGAGACTTACGATATCATAGATGATGATGTATGGCTAAAAGCTGAGGTGAATTCGAAAGGATGTTGTTACAAACTTTACTATTCTTTTGACTTCTCAGGTGAGATACTGGCGGGTATGCCATTTGATGTTGTGAAAAGGCCTTGCCAGGATACAGATCTCTATCCAGAAGAGGAAACCCTCGGCGGTATTCTTCTAGCGGCACGTGAAGTTGGAAAGATAGAAGAGTTTCCATTTCAGGAATTTTTGGCTGATTCTAGAAAGGCTTTGGTTGTGAAAGGGCTTCGATCGTATGTCTGCAGGGAAGGAAAGATCTTAATACCAATTCTGAGATCTGTCGAGTGGATAACAAAAAAGGTAAGAGGAAGATCTGGGGATGCCGGTCCAAAGATGTATGTTCCAGGTGCAAGAAGCGAGAGAAAGATAAATCTTCAAATGGTACTCACTCAGTATGGAAGCGATACCATATCAAGAGCGACTTTCATGAACTGGCCCAAAATACTTGTAAGAGCTTTTGGGAAAAACAGCGGAGATGTTTTTCTCGCCGAGAGTGGTTCCTTCCTTCCGGGAATTTCTATGAGAGGGAAATCCATAGAGAAATTCAGGATTCAGAGAATAAAACCCGGAAGATCTCAAATCGATCTGGAAGTAGAAGATCTTCCCTACGGAGATGACAAAAGTGCTCCAGATAGAAAAATTATCAGAGATATGGAAAGAGAAGTAAGAGAGATCGAAGAAGATCTTAAGGGTATTCAAGACTCCCTTAGAGATTTATCCGGGATTGAAAAAGTGCGGGCTGAGCATAGATACTGGACCCTTCTTAGAAAGAAGCTTGAGATAGAGCTATCTATATTTTTAAACAGAGAGAGGCTTGGCGAGAGCATAGATATTTGGGAAATCGTGAAGGAACTTAATGAAGTTAGGAGAAAGAAAAGAACATATGACTATATACTTGAGTTGTGGGAGGCGGAATTTTGAACATCGCCATAGTTCACTACAGAGCAGGTTTGATGGATGGAGTTTCGCTTGAGATGGAAAAGTGGAAAAAAGCTCTATCGATGCTTGGAAACGATGTAACGATAATCGCTGGAAATGAAGCTGAAGGAGTTGATATCACACTCCCATTTTTGTCGATAAATTCAGATTTTGATGATGTAGAAAAGATGAAAGAAGAGTTCAAGAGAACCTTTGAAGGCTTTGATCTGATAGTCGTTGAAAACATATGGTCGCTTGCTTTGCGAGAATCTGTCGGTATCGCTCTAGAGGAGTTTGCAAAAAGCTCGAACAAGCTATTTATAGGACACCACCATGATTTCTGGTGGGAAAGAGATAGAAAAGAGAACGATATCCTCAGGAAACACTTTCCTCCAGATCTTTCGAATGTGAAGCACATCGTTATAAATTCGATAGCTAAAGAAGAACTATTTAAAAGGCGAAGGATAGAATCTTTCGTTATCCCAAATGTCATAGATACAACCGTTTTTGCAAACCTCAGAGATGATTTTAAGTCTAGACTTGGAATACACCCAGGTGATGTTGTATTTCTCCAAGCTACAAGAATTGTTAGAAGAAAGGCTATAGAGCTTTCAATAGAGCTGGTTTCGGTTTTTTCAAAAAAGTTAGATGGAATGATCGGTAGGGAACTTTACAGCGGTGAAAAATTTACAGGAAGGGTATTCTTGGCCTTTGGTGGTATGGTAGAAGACGAGGAGTATTTCAGGAAACTGAATGATCTCGCACATGTTGAAAATGTTTCCATTATAAACGCTTATCCCTTCGTGGAATCTGGAGAATATTCATTTTGGGATGTTTACACATTGGCTTCCGTTGTTACATATCCATCAATATTAGAAGGTTGGGGAAATCAACTACTTGAAGCCCTTGCTGCGAAAAAGCCGGTGATCTTGTTTGAGTACGATGTTTTCAAAAGAGATATAAAGAGTTCAGGCATAGAGTATGTGAGCTTGGGCGAGAACTACGAAATTAAGGATGGGATCGTACATGTCGACAAAAAAAATATCGAGGCTGCTGCTGAGAGAGTGAAAGATATCCTTTTTGATTCTCAAGAGTACAAAAACATAGTTGAGAAGAACTACGAAATAGTGAGAAAAAAATACAGCATACAGGCTTTAAAGAGAATGCTTAAGAGAATCCTGGAGGTGATCTAAATGATAGTCGTGGGTATACCAAGCTACAACAACGCGGATACTATAAAAAGAGTTGCGGAAGTAGCTGCAGAAGGTTTGAGAAGGTACTTTAAAGGAAATGGAGTAATAGTCAACTCTGATGGGGGATCAAAGGATGGCACAAGGGAAGCTTTCATGAGTGCTGATACGGGTGGATTGAAAAAAGAGAGCTTTGAGTATGAAGGAATACCGGGAAAGGGAAGTGCTATGAGAGCGATTTTTGAGTATGCTAGAGAGCATAACGCGGATGCAATAGTGTTCTTGGATTCTGATCTGAGGAGTGTAAAGCCTTGGTGGATAGATCGCCTTGCTGGGCCCATAATCTCAGGTGACTCTGACTATGTTACACCATACTACACTCGTCATAAATATGACGGCACAATAACGAACCATATTTGTTATCCCATGACATCTACTCTTTATGGAAAGAAAGTTCGTCAACCGATAGGAGGAGATTTTGGTGTTGGGAAGAAAGCTTATGAGCTTTATTTATCGAAGCCAGACAGCATTTGGAGTACCAATGTTGCACGGTTTGGAATAGATATATGGATGACCACGACTGTGATAGCTAACGGATTAAGAGTTGTCCAAGCAGCACTTGGAGCTAAAATTCATGATGTCAAAGATCCAGGAAAACATCTTTCGCCGATGTTCATTCAAGTTGTATCCACTCTCTTCTCTCTTATGATCGAATATGAAAATGTCTGGAAAAACTCTGAAGGAATTGATGATGTCCCGATTATTGGAGAATCTCCAGATGTAAAACCTGAGGAGTTGAAAGTGGATCTTGATAATCTTAGAGAAAAGGCAAAATTAGTTAAGGATATAGAATTCCTAGATGGTAAAATAATAGACCTTGTGAAAAAATACGGCGAAATAGATTCTAATAGCTGGGTGGAAGTTGTCTATTCGTTTGCCGTGGCTTTCAGAGATGGAAAGGCAAATGTTGAGGACATGATACCGCTTTACTTTGCCAGGGTTGCGAGTTTTGTCAAGGAGACAGAAAATATGAGCACAGAAGAAGCAGAGAGAGTTATAGAGAGGCAACTAGAAGATTTTATGAGAAGAAAGGTAGATCTCATCAAGAGGTGGGAAAATGATTCTTGAAAAGCTCGAATCGATATGCCATTCACTTTCAAGATCTGAGAAGAAAGTTGCTGAATACGTGCTGGAGAGGCCTGAAGATGTTATACATCATTCCATAACAGAGCTTGCGGGTATAGTTGGGGTTGGCGAGGCTACTATATACAGGTTAGTCAAAAAGATGGGCTTTGATGGTTTTCAAAGATTCAAAATTGAACTTGCAAGAGAGCTCAGCAAGGAAAAACCAAGCGATGAGGGACCACTTCAGTCCCTTATATCAGAAGTCGAAGATGTTATAAACGCCATGAAAAAACTCACGAATTATGAAGATCTTCAAAGAGCGGTGGACATTGTTCTAGAATCCGATCATGTAATTTTCTTTGGTGTGGGCCTTTCTGGAGTTGCGGCTGAGTATGGAAGTGTGAAATTTTCTATGCTTAGGGTTCCGGCATTCCACTACAACGATCCTCACCTTCAAGTTGTTGTTGCTGCAAATCTCACACCGAAAGATAGTGTTATAGCGATAAGTCACAGTGGGAATATAAGAGATACTGTGAAATCTGCAAAAGTTGCCAAGGATGTCGGAGCTAAAATAGTGGTCATAACATCGAGTGTTGGATCAGAGCTCTCAAAGGTTGGAGATGTTGTTCTATATTCCGGCTCACCCGGAAGGAAAATGTATGACTTTATGAGAGGAAATGTTGGAGAGATTGTAATAGTCGAGCTTCTCTTCAGAATAGCTCTCAATAGAGTTTTTGAAAATAGCAAAGATCGCTTTGAAGAGATATCGAGGATATTGGATCCAAAAAGATACTGACTGTTAATAAAAGCGCCTGGAGAAATGATCTTGTCGATTTGTAGTAGGAAAATTAAGGGGATTTTATTCTAACATCACTCAATCCCATATAGCATTTTAATGACCATAAATACTCCCAGAATTGCCCATAAAATTATAAAAGTCCGGGGTAGATGTTTCTCTAATTTTACGCGTGTTTTAGATTCCATTAACATCTTTCCGTTCTTATCATGTTTCATGAAAAACTCCCGATCTTTAATGCTCATGCTTTGCCAATTTTTGAAGCTTATAAATATACTGCTTATATCTTCTTCAGATATAGATTTAATCTGAACTCTATTTCTATTACTTACTGCTATCAGTTTTCCTTCCCTGAAATAGAGAAGATTCAAGTGAAAAAACCAAACATCGTAACCTCTTCTTTTACAAATAGGTATCCATAAATAGACTATCATGAAGATACCGATGAATAATAGCAAAAGAGCCAAAAAGATCCAGATGTGAGATGAAACAGAGACAACAGATACTGCTATCGCAAAAGTGATTGATTGCGAGGTAAGAAAAAGATTTCTATAGGATTGAAGTAGAGAATCTTGAATGCCCCACATGGTTATTAAATAACTCATTAAATTTTCTCTATTCATGTACCTCTTCCCCAAATTTGAATTTCCTTAAGCTTTCAAGAAATCTGTATCCGTTTCCTAACTCAAAAACCTTTTCATTTACACTTTGACATGTATTTAACCTCTACCCTGTTGATATTCTATCATTCTTCTGTTATAAATACTTCCGGCCCGTCTTCCTAGATAATTAGGAAGACCCAATAAATTGGTCCGAGGGAGGTGAAGAGATGAGCAGGATTTACGAGTCGATGTTCATCATCGCCCCTGATGTTCCTGATGACAAGAAAAAAGAGCTGATAGACAAAGTAGTAAGTGTCATAAGGGAACGTGTCGGGGGAGAACTCGAAGAATCCATGGGAGAAAAGGGACTCGAAATCTGGGGAACGAGGAAGTTTGCTTACAAGATCAAGGACTACACCGAAGGGTATTATGTCATAATCTACTTCAGGTGTGATGGACAGAACCTTCAAGAGCTTGAATACTTTTACAGAATCACCCCAGAGATCATCAGATGGCAGACCTTCAGAAGATTTGACTTGGAAAAGAAAGAGAGAAAGAGAAAGTCTGAAGATCAACAAGAAGAGATCATCGAGGAGAAGGTGGAGGAGTAATGCAGAGCTTCAACAAGATTATCTTGGTGGGGCGCTTAACAGCTGATCCAGAAGTTAGATATGCACCGTCTGGCAATGCCGTGGCCACTTTCAGGATGGCTGTAAACAGACGACCGAGGACTTCTCCAACCGGAGAAAGAGTTGAAGAGACAGATTTCTTTAGAGTAGTAGTCTTCAGTCAGAGGCTGGTCGATTTCGTTTCGAGCTATCTCACCAAGGGAAGACTCGTCCTCGTTGAGGGTGAAATGAGGATGAATCGCTGGAAGAACGAGTTGGGAGAGTCAAGGACAAGCTATGAAGTTGTGGCTTTCAATGTAAATCCACTCGATAGAAAACCTCGCGAGGAATCACTGGAGGAAGAGATAGATCTTAATGAAGTCCTCGGTGATGAAGAGGATTCAAGCAACGACGAGCCACCTTATTGAAGGAGGTGTTCAATGTGCCTATTAGGAGAAGAAAGAAAAGAGTGAAAAAGTGTAGGCTTTGTGAAATGAAGGTTGATTATGTCGATTACAAGGATACAAAGCTTCTCAAAGAGTTTTTAAGTGAAAGCGGAAAGATTCTCCCAAGAAGAATTACGGGGAATTGCGCGAAACACCAGAGAATGATTAAGGTTGCCGTTAAAAGAGCAAGACAGATGGCGCTTCTGCCGTACTTAAGAAAGCAGTGAGCGCCGAAAACTCCACTAGGGAGGGATAGGCGTGGAAGTTTTAAAGATAGAGGCTGAAAAAAGGGAAGAATTTGGAAAGAGACCGGTCAAAAGACTCAGAAAAAGTGGGTGGGTTCCTGGAATAGTCTATGGACCTGATCAGGAGCCAATTCCAGTAAAGATAAAATTCAACACGGTGGAAAAAATATTCCATCACATAACTGAAACCACACCGATTGATCTTTCAATAGATGGAAAGACATATAGGGTATATCTCAAAATGGTCCAGAGGGACAAGCTAACTGACAAGGTTGTTCACATAGACTTCTATGTGCCGATGAAGGGACATAAGATGAGGCTGAATATTCCTCTTAAGTACGAAGGAAAACCGATAGGCGTGGAGCGCGGAGGCACTCTTGAGATACTCGTTGAAGAGCTTCCGGTCGAAGTCGATCCTGACAAGATTGTGGATGAGATAAAAGTCGACATAACGAATGTTGAGCTTGGGGAGAGCTTGCATGTAAAAGATCTTGATCTTCCTGAGGATATGAAACCACTCCTTGATGAGGAAGAAGTCCTCCTTGTTGTCATAGCACCAAGAGGCCTCACATCTGAGGAAGAGGAGGAAGAAGAAGCTGCAGCTGAAGAATCGGCAGAACCTGAAGTTATAAAGAAAGGTAAGAAAGAGGAGGAAGAGTGAAGGTAGTAGTAGGATTGGGAAATCCTGGAAGCAAATATGTATTCACAAGGCACAACGCAGGATACCTATTTTTAGACTACCTTTCGGAGAGAATGAAGTGCTCCCCTTGGATAGGGGAGCGCTTTTATATGTACTCAGAATGTGGCGATCTACATCTGGTGAAACCATCAACTTATATGAATTTGTCTGGAAGTGCTTTCCCCTATATATTGAGAGATTTTTCCGCCGATGTTCCAGATATTTTAGTCGTTTATGACGATGTGTCTCTCCCGCTTGGAAAGATAAGAATCCGAAAGGGAGGATCAGATGGTGGACATAATGGTATTAAATCGATTATATCAGTTTTGGAGAGAACAGATTTTCCAAGGATGCGGATTGGTATAGGTCCGAAACCAACTTATATGGATTTAGCGGAGTATGTCTTATCAGAGTTTTCAGACGAGGAACTTGAAAAACTTTACAAGGTTTTCGCTATGGCATATGAGGCTCTTTCAGTTATAATAAAAGACGGAATAGATAAAGCAATGAGCCTCTTCAATTCCAAAGAGGTGGTAGAGTGAAATGTCAAAAGTGCGGTGGTAAGGCGGATTTTTTTCAGAGATTCGACTGTGATGGAGTTGAAAAAACTGTCTCGCTGTGCAAAAAATGTGCGAGGGAGATATTAGAAGATGGATCGAAAATATACAAGCCGGGACTTATCATAATGGCAAAGCATTCCGAGCTTGTTCAGGATACGATTCTGTCTTATACACCGGACCTTTATGGAAACCATCTGAATGCTTTTATAGCTATGCCTGTAGCTGTTCAGACCATGCTGTTTGAAAGAGATGGAGATTCAGAGGAAAGATCTTTAAAGGAAATATACAAGAGGGAACTCGTGATTTTAAAAGACAGGTTGAGACGAGCAGTGGCGAAGGAAGATTATCGAACGGCGAGTATGATAAAGAGGAGAATTCAAAGACTAGAGGAGATATTGAAGAGTTAAAGATTCCCGGGCTACACGCCCGGGTTTTTTGAGGAGGTATTAGATGAGAATAAGTGAGAAATCTGTTCTAAATTTCTTTTATTCCGACGATTACAAACCGATGGTCCTAAAGGAGATATACAAGGTCTTTGGGGCGAAGACTAGAGATAAGAGAAAGAAGCTCAGAGAGATCGTCAAGAAATTGGAAAAGGATGGAAAAATATTTAGAGACGGAAAAGGTAGATACAGAAGACTCGATCAGAATCTGAAGATAGGTACCATAGAATTTGCAAGGAGCGGAACAGTGGCTTTTGTGATAACTGACGAGTATGAAGAAATAGCGGTTCCGGTTGAGAATGTAAAGAACGCCCTTCACAGAGATCTCGTTGTTGTCGAGATTTCTGGGAAGTGGAAGGATCTTCCTAAGGGAAGAGTGGTTAAGGTTCTTGAGAGAAGACTCAAGAGGATTGTTGGAGTTCTGGAAAAAAGACGAATGTTCGGTTTTGTTGTTCCAGATGATCCTAAGATACTTTACGACTTCTATGTGTCTCCGGAAAACATCAACGGGGCTAAGCCGGGTCAAAAAGTTATAGCAAAAATTATAAAATATCCTTCACGAGGAAGAAATCCAGAAGTCGTTATCGAGAAGGTTCTTGGTGATGTTGATGATCCATCTGTTGATTTGCCAAGTGTTATAGTAAAACACAATCTTCCCTGGCCTGGCGAGTTTCCAAAAGAAGTGATAAAAGAAGCCAATGCAATACCTTTGAAAATTTCAAAAGATGAGTACAAGAGAAGGAGAGATTTTCGGGATAAGGTGATTGTCACGATAGACGGTGAAGATGCCAAGGATTTTGACGACGCCATAACGGTTGAGAAAAGGGGCGAAAACTACATATTGGGAGTTCACATAGCTGATGTTTCACATTATGTTAAAGAGAACTCCGAACTTGATAAGGAAGCCTATCGAAGAGGAACATCGGTGTATTTGATAGACACGGTTATACCGATGCTTCCATTCAGACTTTCAAATGGTGTTTGCTCTCTTGTTGAGGGTGAGGACAGACTTGTCATGAGCTTAGAAATGGAGATAGACAGAAGAGGAAAGCTCGTAGACTTTTGGGTCGGGAATGGAGTTATAAGAAGTAAAAAGAGGCTCACATACGATTTGGTGAACAGGCTTTTTGAAGGTGATGAGAGTGCAAGAAAAGAGATAGGCGATGGGATTTCAAAAATGCTTGAAGATGCGAGAGATCTTATGAGGATTCTCAGAGAGTACAGAAGAAAGCGTGGATCGATAATAGATATACAGAGCGATGAGGTCAAGGTTGTAATGGATGAGAACGGATATGTCATTGATATAGTTCCGCGAAAGCGCGGGGATGCGGAGATTCTCATAGAGGAATTTATGATAAAAGCAAACGAAACAATTGCCGAGCTCTTTTATAACTCCGATATACCATTTGTTTACAGAGTTCATGAAGAACCAGATCCCGCTGTGATTATTCAGTTGAAGAACTACCTGTCTGCTCTTGGTATAGAGGCGAAATTTGGCGCAAACATTCATCCCGGAATGTTGCAAAAACTCCTTGAGCAGGTTGGAGATCATCCACTTCGAAGTAGTGTTGAGAGGCTCCTTGTTAGATCGATGAAAAGAGCAATGTATTCCGCTATCAATATAGGTCACTTTGGGCTTGCTTCGTACGCTTACACTCATTTTACTTCCCCTATTAGAAGATACCCCGACCTTGTAGTTCACAGACTTCTTAAGAGATACCTAAAAAAGAAAGGATATTTTTCAAAAGAAGAAATAGAAAATCTCTCTGAAAAGCTCCCGATAATTTCAAAGCACTGCAGTAAAAGGGAAAGAGTAGCTGACGAGGCAGAATGGGATCTTTTAGATATGAAAAAGGTGGAATACATATCTAGGCACATAGGAGAAGTTTTCAATGTTGTTGTAACAAATGTCACAAAATTCGGTCTGTTTGTTGAAATACCTGAGAAATTCATTTCAGGGTTGATCCATGTTTCTACACTCGACGATTATTACTATTACGACGATAGGATTAACGCTCTAATAGGTTCAAGAACGGGAAAAGTGTACAAGATAGGTGATCAGCTCAAAGCTAAAGTTGTAAAAGCGAACAAAATAAGGATGGAAGTTGACTTTGTCATAGTCGACGACGATTGATTCTTCCTTTATCTCCTTTATCTTTGTACATTCTCCTATCTGCCTTCTCTATTACATGATCGAAATCTTTCGAATCATCCCATACCGCTATTCCGGCGGATATGGATATTGGAAGGGATTTTTCGGAGATTTTTTCTAAGTTTCTCTTTATCCTTTCAAGTACTACACGTGCGCCTTCCTTATCCGTGTCTGGCAGGACCACCAATATCTCGTCTCCCCCAAATCTAACTACTGCATCTGATCCTCTGACTGACCTTTGTATAGCTTTGCTGAGTTTCTTCATGACCTCATCACCTTTTTTGTGTCCATAGATATCGTTAATAAGCTTGAAATCGTCTACATCGATCAATATCACTGAAATGGGATTTCCTGATCTTTTTGCTCTCTTAGTTTCTCTTGGAAGGTACTCATTGAAAAAGAATGTCCTTGTGAAAAGACCTGTGAGATGATCCCTGATAGTTTTTGATTTTAGCTGGGATATTACTCTTCCTATTCCAATAAGCAAGATAAAAAGACCTGTAAAATATAGCCAACTCAGATTACAACCGTATAATACGCCAAGATCAATCACTACGAACGATATGAACAGTCCGGTGAAGAAGATCAAGTAGGAAGATTTCCTTGCTATGAAATGCTTAGTTTTTTCATATGCATGAAAGAATATCCAAACCCCTATGACACTAACTATCATTACTAGAAAGAGTTTTATCATCAATACAACCTCGCACGAAATATTGAATTTTATAGTCGGTTTGCAGCCCGTAATTATAACATAATTACTCGGGTTGTATTTTCAGGGTTAGGTGTATAATAAATTAAAAGATTTTTATAGCATTGAGAGAAATAGATTTGAATATGCTAAGTGCCATATGGAAACGATATGGATGCATCCAAAGATTTAATTCTTTCATATGCTCCTTTTAATAGTAGAGTTCTTTGATGTAAAGAGCTTCAAAGCTTTCAGATTTAGCAAAGAAACTTGATAATCTCTCAAAATCTTGCCAAACAGATTGATAGGAAAATCCAGATGATCTAACTCATTTGACAAAAGAGGCCTTTGGTGTGCGGTAAGCTATCTTAAAAATAATGGCGCTGCGTTAAAGATAGGAAAGATAAGTAAATATACTATTTCAGAATGAGTGAAGGATGTGTGAGAAAGGATCGGTGAATTAGAAAGAGCAGAAAAAAGAATTTTGAGAAGCTTGAGAGAGGTTCGTCTAGGTCACAAGAGCTTTCTTCTCGGTCAGTTAGAAACTTCAGAAAGAAGCTGAGATTTAAGATTTGAAGCTAGAGGTGAAGAGCTATGATGAATGGAAAAAAGTGTGAGAAGATCATGATACTTGATTCTATGATGAACAATTCGCTTTTGGACAAACTCAAGGGTCTTGATAGGGACTTGTGGGAAAAACCGGTCTTGTTGCTTCTTGTGAAGGGATTCTTTAAGGATGAGGATTGGATTAGTTATCTGTCAGCAAGGATAGACAAGAGTGAGCTAATTGAGGGATTTAGGAAGCGGTTGCAGCGATATTTTGAAGTGATTGAAATAGTGAGTGCTGGGCCATTCGATGTGGCCGCTGTTGTCAACACTGAAAAGATTCCGAATGGAGAAGAACTTTCAAATTTGATGGATCGTATAGAAGAAGATGTCGTAAGTTTCCTGTTAAGTTCAAAATATCTTGGGAAAATAAAAGATCAGGTAGACATATTCATGGCTCCTTTTAAAAGCTTGGTGGATTTCTCAATAGGTCATGCATTTATAAGAAAGGCGGATGAAGATGGAATCATATCCGCTCTTAATATAGCTTTTAAAGATACGAGCGTTAGAAAATCCGTGAAGATGTCGAAACTCACAGAAGAGCTTTTGAGGATACTGGACAGACAGGATTTGGAGACATACTTTCAGCCGATAGTAGATTTGAAAGATAAAAGAGCTGTTGCATATGAAGCATTGATTCGTGGCCCGAAAGGTTCGATGTTGAGAAGGCCAGATATACTCTTCAAAGTTGCTGTGATCAATGGACTTGAAATAGAACTTGACAAACTTGCAAGGAGAAAACACCTAGAGAGATTCAAAAGGTGCTTCTTTAGTGGATGTTCTGGTTCAATTCTCTTGACGGTGAATCTGGGACCCCAAACATCATTGTTTGTAGATGAGATAGACAAAGATACGCGAAGGTACGGGATACCTCCAGAGAATGTTATATGGGAAATCTCAGAGAGAGCTTACATAGACGACTTTTCCGCTTTTGTTAGGGTGGTAAACCATCTGTCTGAAAAAGGATATAAAGTGGCGGTGGACGATTTTGGATCAGGAGCCACAAGTTTAAAGCTCACATTCTCCATAAGGTCTGATTTCATAAAGATCGACAGAGAGCTAATCTCTGGTATAGATAAAAGAGCAGATAAGCAAGTTTTTCTCTACAACATAATAAGAAGTTTTTATAATCCATCTGGGATAATTATTGTAGAAGGTGTGGAAACCGATGAAGAATTGAAAACTTTGATAAAGATAGGGTACAGATATTACCAAGGATTTTATTTCTCCAAACCGTCTCCAGAAATGCCGGATATGAAAGAGATAGAGAAAAAGCTTTCTGCGGTAAAGACAGAAGGTGTGAAGATATTTAACAGCTACTATGATTTCTAACTTTTCTTATTACTCATGATTTTCATAATCTCCTTGAGCTTTTTCATAAGGCCTGTTTCAATCTGATTTATCTCTTCCCAAAGCCTCTTGATCTCATCACCATATCTCTTGAATATGTCCAGTATCCGGGGATCAAAATCCTCTGGGCTCGTCCTCCCATCCCCTTTCAGTATTATCCTAACCGCTTCCTCATGCTCCATCTCCTCTTTGTATGGCCTTCTCGACCTAAGTGCATCATATACATCCACCACCGCTACTATCCTCGCCTCTATCGGTATCTCTTCTCCCCTTAGTCCAAATGGATAGCCCCTGCCGCTGTATTTCTCATGATGATACAACGCTATGTTCCTGGCC
>WGAO01000035.1 GCA_015489065.1 Thermotogaceae bacterium
AGAAAAGGGCAATCCGAGATACTTCGTTGAGCTTGTGCCAAGACTCGTGACGCTTTCCATAGAAATTCCAAGATTGAGAGAACGATTGAAAGGGAAGCTCTTGATTTCTGAATAACTCGCTTGTGTTTAAGATATTCCTTCACTTGAAATGGGCTTTCAAAGCTCGAATGTTCTTCCTTACCCTGCAGATCTCTTAAAAATATTACACCTGTTGGCGTGTAAATAGGTGAATTACACGCGGAGAAAATCCAGTAGTAGAGCATTACATGTGCGTGTAAAATTACATACACGTGTATGTAGAAAGGAGATCGAAATGCTAAGTGTGAAGCAGCTTTCCGAGCGTGTAGGAATTCCATACACCACAGCATCAAAGTACTTGAAAGCACTCCAGGAGCGGGGTTTCGTGCGTGTAAGACGTGAAGGAAACCGCGTCATGTATCCGGATGAGGCTGAAGAGCTGCTTCGCCAGCTCGTTGAACTCATCAAAAGCGGCATCTCTTTCTCACAGGCCTTGGAGAGGCTCTCTCGGGGAGAAATTCCTTTGAAAGATCCTGTTCTTGAGGAGCTCAGAAGACTGAGGCGGGAAATAGAAGACTTGAAGAAAGAAAATCAAGCTTTGAAGGATCTCGTCATGTTGTACCTATCTCGTCTTGAAGAGATAAGGGGTCTTCCCGCGCCAAAAAAGCCGTGGTGGAAGAGACTCTTTGATCTCGTAGGCAAGAAGAGCGGTTAGGCCTTGTATACATCTTCTCTACGATTCGCTCCGATTCCATCAGAATTGAATCGGCACCCTTCAAGTGAGTGGTACCCTTTTTGAAAGAGAGCATGAGATTCGAATGAATGCAGAATTGATACGGAATTCTGAAAGAGTCGAATAGACTTCTATACAGATTGGTCTATGGCCAGTTTGAAATGGGGACTTAAAATTAATTATGAAAGAACGAAAGGAGGTCAAACAAATGGATTTTCTTGATGGACTTTGGAGAGTTTGTTACATAATCAGTTAGGTATGCAAAATCATCAAATACTTCAAGAAGTCAGACAAACTTTAGAAAATTTGTGATGTACTCGAATAGATCTGTGATGTCGTCGGGATAGTGTTCGAAATAATGAAATTGTGAAAACCGGGGGTCTTCCCCCGGTTTTTGCATTTCCACTACGATCGTTCTGCTGAGACACCCCTTGGCAGCTTCATATCTCTATCGTCACATCCTTTACAAAGTGAATGTGAATGAACTTCGTCACGTCCTTGTCAAAGTGACATCTGACAGCGTCTTTTATCATCTCAATAAGATCTTCCCACGTATCTCCTTGCATAAAGATCGAATACCATTCAGCTTTGGTGTATCCATCATATTTCTGAATCACATCCACCAGAATCGCCAAAATGGGGGGTGAAATCAGCTGGTGAATATCTAAATACTCGAGACGGAATTTCGACCCCTGTTTTGGCTGTTCTGCAAGATACCGCTACTAATTGTGCAACATAGTCTATCTACGTGATGATCTGTCAGATTTTGATCTCTCCATGTTTCCATTACTTATAGGGAAGGCTATCTGATGTATTAACACAACTCATCTAATCATGAGTGCGAAAAAAAAAGAGCATTTCTATCAAATTTTGGGTAACACATCGGGCGAAGCGTTACCTTTCAGTATTTTTCATGATAATATTGACAAAACATGACACAAAACTATAAAGGCAAGGGGGAAGATAACGTGAGAGTATTTGGATATGTTCGGGTTTCTACGAAAGAACAGGTTGAAAGCGGGCTGGGAATAGAAGCTCAGATAAAAAAGATAGAAGCCTACTGTGAACTGTATGAACTCGAGCTTGTGGACATTCTCATCGATGAAGGTTATTCCGGGAAGACTCTCGACCGACCAGCCTTGAAAAAACTCATCGAACGTCTTGAAAAAGGGGAAGCTGATGGAGTGGTTATAGCAAAGCTGGACAGATTGACCCGCTCCGTGGCTGATATGGGAGTTCTGCTTGAGAGGGTCTTTAATGAGAAGCAATTGTTTTCAGTATCTGAAAACGTTGACACTCGAACTCCAAGCGGAAGGCTCGTCTTGAACGTTTTAATCTCAGTTGCACAGTGGGAGCGTGAAACAATTGTCGAGAGAACAAAAGACGCACTGAGAGCAAAGAGAGCAAGAGGAGAGAAAACAGGTGGAGACGTACCTTTTGGATATGATGAGAAAGATGGCAAGCTCATTCCAAATGAGAAAGAACAGAGAATCATTGAGCTAATCAAACGATTGAGAAGCAAAGGATATGGATTGAAGAGAATAGCAAAGTTTCTGAACGAGAACGGCTTCCGGACGAAAAAAGGCAAGGCGTTTACACATATCCAGGTTAAAAGAATCCTTGAAAGGGAGGTTGCATAATGGAAGAAGAATTCGAAGAGCTGCTTGAATTGATTAAAAGTCTGTCGCCAAAACGCCGAGAAGCCCTGAAAAGATATCTCGAAGACCTTGATCGGCTCTACACTCTTGAGGAGGTTGAGAAAGTTCTGAGAGTATCTAGAAGAACGATTTACCGATACATCAAGTCAGGAAAGTTAAAGGCGATCAAAGTTCGCGGGCAATGGCGTGTACCAGCCGAAGAATTTGAACGGATTAAAAGAGAAGGGGTCTAATTTGCTCAGAACAGGTCATGATCTTAACATTACAATATGCATTTGCAGACATTGCATTTTTGTGGTATAATACAGCACAGGAGGGCGTTCAAAGTGAGAAAAAGGGAGTTTCGAATGGAGACTATACAAATACGATTGGCTACAAACATCAAAGAGCGATTGCATGATCTTGCAAAACACGAAGGGCGAACAGACAGCGAGATTATAAGAGAAGCGATTGTCAAATTACTCAGAGAAAGGGGATTTCTCGGGATACCTGAACACAAGGAAAAATAAAAAACCCCCCATAAGGGGGACTAAAAGGGGTCATAAAACTTGGCGTCCATGCCAAAGATTATCACATCTGATTGCATTTTTCAATATTCTCCAGTGAGAAGAAAAATAATAAATAGTCAAAAAGAAGAAAGCCGGCTTGATCTGGCCGGCTTTTGGTGTAGTTGGGGTTTAAATGTCGAAAACACAAATATAGAAAGGAGTGATTAGTTTGCTCCTGGAGAAGTGTAACATAATTAATCCAAAAGTTCAAACTATTGACGACTACATTGAGTACTATCATCAGTTTCTCATTCCTGTGAGACGTGGTAGTAAGAGACCTGCTGTTGCTGAGGGTGACACTTGGAAAAGAGTATTTCGACCTGAGGAACTTAAAAATCATAATCTTGCAATCAAGCTTGGCTCTTTGTTCGGAAACGGTTATCTGACGGCATTCGACATAGACTCTGATAACCCTAATGCGCTCAAAGCTTTTCTGGATTTCTTGAAGGAGTTCGGCGTAGATATCAACACCACGATTGTTCGCTCTGGAGGAGAAAAACACGGATTTCACGTTTATTTCCTCACCAAGCAACCCCTCGATTTCTACAAGAAAACAATTTATTTCGATAGCAGATGGGTCACTAGTGACAAGGATGAAGAAATGATGATAATCTTTGATTCCCCCGCCAAGATTGAGATCATAGCAAATAACTACACATTAATCCCTCCGAGCCATGTCGCATACGACTACGAAGTGATTTCCCCTCCTAACACCCAATTCATTCTTCCTGAAAATCTAAAATTCATCGACATTGAGGTTATCGAGAAACTACTTGAAGTATTCTCTCAACGAACAAGCGAAAATGAACATTCGAAAAAGATAACTACGGAACCACTTAAAACATTTAACCCAAAAACTACACTTAAAGTTGGGGGGGGGTATGATTATAAGGAAACTTTAAGTGTAGTTTTTGGAAAAAGTATGGAGAGTTCTATGGAGAATTTATCATCAAATAGAAGGAGAAATGTTTTTAGTAGTATTAGGGATCTTTATGGCATTAGTGGATTTAAGCTTTTATATAGTGCTCTTTATCGTGAAGTTTATGGTGAAGGTTACACCGGTGGATTGACATTTGGGATAAATCTTCTTTCACCATTTCGTAAGGAGAAAAATAAAAGTTTTCAATTTGTTATTGAGAATAACGGTGAAGTACTTAGTTATGATTTCCGGATTTGTCCTTTGCTTGAAGGTAGACAGTCTCTTAGAATTCAGGAAGTTTTTCATGCGTTCTTGGAAGGTAGCAAGCGTAATTTTGACAGCGATAAAATAGAACGTGATATTCATACAGGTAAACTGCGCTTGAAGCTTACAAGACAAGAACTTGCAATTTACACGCGGCGAATCGTTGAATATATCAATTTCTGGACACGTGATGCTGTCGAGTATGCAAAACGTATAGATACTTGGAAAGAAGCTATTTATCCTATGATCCCTGATAGTTTTCAAAAGACCTTCGATTTTATCTTGAACTTTGCAATTCTTCTTGCTCGGTCTGAACAGGAAGATATCTTGGCAACACAATACATCGCGGAAAGCGTTGGTGTAGGAAACGACGTTGCTAACCGTGCTTTGAATATCCTTGTCTCATGCGGTATTGTCAAGAAGACCAAGCGGAAAGTCGTAAACTCCCACCCACGTCCAGCTTGGATTATCGCACCTGTAGTCAACTTTGATCTCAACCGTGCTATCGCATTCATGAACAGACTTATTGAGTTTTTGAGACCACTTGGAGGACTACATCGTTTCAAACTAAAGCACGCTGAAACTATTGAAGCTGAGTTGAGTTATGATACAATGAACACAAGAGGTGATAATTGTGCCAGTCAATGTGAAACTTTCAAAGGACAAACGCAAGATAATCATCTCGAACGGCAAGTATTTCACGACATTTTCAACGAAGGAGATAAACGAGCTTCTTCGACAACTGTTCGATATTCGAGCGATCATCCAGGAATACGAGGAGATAGAACTGAAAGCAATGTTCGATCTGAACGAAGATACAATCATTTATCTTCAAAAGTTAGCGGAAAGAGCAATGAAGAAGAACAAGAAGTGGTGATAATAGACTTATCCCCTCCACCGTAATTCAGCATTCCTCAAACAACCGTTTCATCATTCATCCGCTTTGGGGTATACCCCTTGAAAAATGCCGGAAATGAAACGGGGGAAATTCCGCATAAAAAATTACCATGAAATAGTCAGGAATCGAGGTTTAAGATCTTGTAAAAACGGATAAAAATGGGGTCCTTTTTCTACCCTCCAGTGTCTGATACTCGACGTCAATTTTCACCCCCTGATTTGATTCGCCACGGACGGGTTCTTGCAAACCCGCATCAGTACTGGATTTCTCATTATTGTGAAAATATGTGTTCACAAGAGAGATTTTATCAATGTTTCTACTCACTGACCTGCTCGATTTTTTAAGGATTTCTGCAACTTTTTTTGCCCAAATCAGGGTGTCTTTGAATTATCGTCTGGGACTTCAGATAGCATGAAATAGTATGGAAAGGCTAATGGGTTTATTAAAAGAAATATTCAATTTTTCATAAAGATCAACATATATCTGGATAATTCTTGTGTAAGTATTAAGATTTGGAATACAGAGTTTCAATAATTAATAAAATGAACTGAGACAAAAGAAAAACCTTCTAGCGCATGTTTATATCACGATTACTCCTAAACTGCTTAGACTTCAGAATACTCATTTAATAATTTCCTTCGGATGACCTCCTCATTTTGAAATCCATACTCTCTGCGCTCTACTTGTCAAGCTACATCAATCGTATTACAATGTTATACAATGGAGGTGAAGATAATGAAGCTTGTGAGTGTGAGATTGGATGAAGAGATTTATGAAGAACTTGAGAAGCAAGCAAAATTTTTGAAGCTTCCAAAGAGTTGGATCATACGCCGGGCGTTAGAGCATTACCTTGCCAAGCTTGCCAGAAAAGATAGAGTCGAGCTTGCCTTTGCTCTTGCAGAAGAAATAGAGCCCACTGGAGAAGAGAAGAGGCTCGTTGAGGAATTCAGAAAGAAGCCTCATAAATTCATCCCTCAGGAAGAAATAGAGAAGGAGCTCGGTCTATGATCTACTGGAGCGATGAAGCCTGGGAAGAGTTGAAAAGACTTCCTCGAAACCTTCAGGAGAGGATTCTCAAGGCGTTGAGAAGGCTTGATAGCATCGGTTACGGCGACTTGAAACGCCTGAAGGGAATAAATGCATATCGTCTTCGTGTTGGAAAATACAGAGTGATTCTCGAAAAGCGTAGTGATGAGATTTATGTTCTTCATATAGTGAAAAGGGAAGATGCTTACAAGTAAGAATTATTGAGGAGGAGAAACTTATGATTGTACTTGAAGATAGAATAGCAGAGATAATCAGGGAGCTGCGTTCTTATCCTCCAAACGAGAAGGGAAGAATATTCGAAGAATTTGCTTATAAGTATCTGAAGGAAATCAGCCCATATTACAGTGAGCTATTCAAGCATGTCTGGAGATGGAATGAATATCCGTTAAGAGGCAAAAGACATGATTTCGGTGTTGATATTGTTGCAGAGGATTACATGGGAAATAGATGGGCTATACAAGTGAAGTGTCATGACAATTATATAAACAGAAGTGATATCTCGACTTTCTTGTCAGCTCTCGGTTCTAATGAGTTTCAAAGAGGAATGCTAATTACAACCTCTCCTCTAACACGGGAAGCAGAAGAGCTCATTGATAAGTTTGAAAAAAAGGTCATCACATTAACACTCAGTGAAATGCTTGAAGACGTAGATCTGGAGAAATTCAGATTTGGAGATATTCAGACTTATGTAAAAACGGAGAAAAAGACTCTTAGAAAATATCAGAGAGATGCGGTGCAGAATGCGGTAAAGTACTTCAAGGGAAAAGATAGAGGAAAACTCATAATGGCTCCAGGAACTGGGAAAACCTTTATATCTTTGAAAATAGCTGAAGAAATGGTGGGAAAAGGAGGTTATGTTCTCTTTCTGTGTCCATCAATAGCTCTTCTGGATCAAACGCTTAGGGAGTGGGAAAGGGAAGCTTCTGTTCCATTGAGGGCATTTGCAGTGGTTTCTGACAAGCACGTTGGAAGGGTATCCAGAGATAGCTTTGAACGTCTTTCAATTCTCCACATTCCTCCGACGACTTCAGCTGAGGAGCTCCTCGAAGGGCTTAAAGAGGATACGCCGGATAAAATGACGGTCATCTTTTCCACCTACCAATCGATTGAAGTTGTTTCTGAAGCACAAAAGAAAGGTTTGAGAGAGTTCGATCTGATAATATGCGACGAAGCTCATAGAACTACAGGTTTTCAGAAGCTTGAAGGTGGGAGAAAGAAGATTTCCCCATTTCACATGGTACACAAAGATGAATATGTGAAGGGTAAGAAAAGGCTTTATATGACTGCTACACCGAGATATTTTGATTTGAAGAAAAATGCTGATGAACTCGAAATTGAGTATTACAGCATGGATGACCCGGAGATATACGGTGAGACTATCTACGAGTATACGTTTAGAAGAGCTGTTGATGAGGGTTATCTCAGTGACTACAAAGTGATCATATTCGAATTGAATCAGAGAGAACTCATCAAGTTGTTCTACGAATACCTAAAGAGCGATAAGAGCTTGAGCCAAGACATGGCATTTAAAGTTTTCGGCATATGGAAAGTTATAAACGAAGGGGTAAGAAGTTTGACAGATGAGATAAAAGACCTTGAGATAAGCAAGGCAATTCTTTTCACTTCGAGCATAGCTGATTCTAAAGCGATAGAAAGAGAGTTCCACAAGGTTATAAACGAGTACCTAAAAACGGAAACAGTTGAGCAGGTAAAGAAAATAGAGATAAGGCATATAGACGGTACCATGAGTGCCACACAAAGGAAGGAGTTGCTCGACTGGCTTAGAGAAGGCACTCCCGAAAAGATTCACATGTTGACCAATGCAAAAGTTCTAACTGAAGGAATAGATGTTCCATCCCTTGATGCTGTCATATTCACCAAGCCCAAAGAGAGCGTGGTTGAGATAGTTCAAGCGGTTGGTCGTGTTATGAGAAGAGCTCAGGGAAAAAAGTATGGATACATTCTTATCCCTGTTCTTATAGATCCGGAAAAACCTGAGAGTGAGCAAATAGAAAAGACCGATTACAGAACCATCTGGCAGATCGTGAACGCCCTGAGAGCTGTTGACGAAACGTTTGAAGCGAAATTCAGAATTATTCTAAGAAGTAGTGATAAAAAGATCTCTTTGAGAAGGGAGAAACCAGAGCCTTATCCTATTGTCTTCGATTTACCACCTGACTTGAAGAAAGCACTCTTTGGACGAATAGCACGAACGCTTGGACTTACCAAAAAATACCTTGAGAACTGGGGAAAAGAGGTTGCAAAAGTCGCCGAACGCATGACTCAGTACATAGAGACAGGTTTTTCTAAAGATCCTAAACTCAGAAATATGATCGAAGAGCTTCACCAGATTCTGAAAGAATTCGTGAACGAATCTGTGCAGCGCCAAGATGTTTTGAGCATGATTGTCCAGCATGTTCTGACTGTACCGATATTCGACGCTCTGTTTGAAGAGTACGACTTTCTGAAAAACAACCCTGTTGCAAAGGCCCTTGAAAAGATCACCGACTATCTAAAGTCTTATCTTGAGCGAGAAACGAAAGAGCTTGAACGCTTTTACAACTCCGTTAGGATCAGAGCCACCGGAATCGATAAGGAAGAGGAGCGTCAGGACTTTCTGAGAATGCTTTATGACAGTTTCTTCAGAATAGCGTTCAGCAAGACAGCGGAAAAGCTTGGTATAGTCTACACACCAGTTGAAGTGGTTGATTTCATCATAAAGAGTGTTGATTACATATTGAAAACTCGCTTTGATTCAAGCCTTGACAAAGATGGCGTGGTGATTCTCGAGCCGTTTGCAGGAACAGGAACGTTTCTTGTACGCCTCATAGAACACCTTCTTCCTGACAGTGTAAAAGAAAAATTCGCAAGGTCAGAAATATGGGGAAACGAGATACTTCTTTTGCCGTATTACATAAGCAAGGCGAATGTAGAGAGCGCGTACTATGACAAAACAGGAGAGTATCAGCCGTTTAGGAATATGCTGCTTGTTGACTCTTTTGAAATGATGGAAAAGATCTATGAAGATGAGAAATATCCATCTGGTGGGCTTTTCCCTGAGGAGTACAGCTATCTTCTGAACGCAGAGAAGAACGCAAAGATAAATGTGATAATCTCCAATCCTCCGTGGTTTGCATATCAGTCTTCTGAAAACAGAGCGATTCAAAGAGCTGAGTATAAACTCCTTAAAGAGAAGGTCAGAAAGGACTTCTCAGAAACATCTCAAACTCAGCTTAGAAATTCTCTCTATGACAGCTACATACTTGCGATAAGAATGGCACTTGACAGGATAGGCGACAAGGGAATTGTGGCATTCGTTACGAACAACGGCTGGCTCGATGGAAACGCCATGGACGGAATGAGAAAATGGCTCCACAAAGAGCTATATGAGATATTCGTCGTAAATCTCAGAGGCAACGCTCGGACTAAGGGAGAAGCTCGAAAGAAAGAGGGTGGAGGAATATTTGGTCAAGGTTCACGAGCTGGAGTATGTATCGCGATTTTCGTGAAAGACAAAAGCAGACAAAGTTCTGGAGCAAAAATTTACTACCATGACATAGGAGATTACCTAACCAGAGAGCAAAAGCTCAATAAACTTAGGGAATTCGAGCACATTGGGAAAGTTCCACTCATCGAGATAGAACCAAATGAGCTTGGAGATTGGATAAATCAGAGAAGCATGGAGTTCTACAAGTACACGCTCATGGGATCTAAAAAGAAAGTAGAAAGGGAGACTATTTTCGACATTTACTCCAGAGGAGTGATTTCGGGAAGAGACCCTTGGGCCTATAACTTCAGCCGGAAAAAGCTCGAAGAGAACATGAAACGAATGATTGATGAATACAACAGGCATGTTGAGCTCGTCAGACAGGGAGTTATAACGAAGGACAATGTAAAGCAACGAAGAAATAACGATGCTTCCGTTATTAAGTGGGATGGTACATTGGAAAGTGAGCTTTTAAAGGAAAGAAAGCACAGATTTGAAGAAGCTGGTCAGATTTATGAGGCTTTTTATAGGCCATTTGTTAAGAGCTATGTATATTTCAGCAAAGTTTTCAACAACAGCACCTATTTACTCCCCCAAATATTCCCAACCCCGGAATCGGATAATTTGGTGATAGTTATTAAGGGAAAAGGAGATAGACCCTTTGATATCCTGTTAGTCAATCGTATCTATGATGTTCAGGTGCTGTTCAACGATCAAGGTTTCCCACTCTACAAGTATTCTGTTCCCCGCTCAGTGACACTTTTTGACGATGAATTCAAGAAGGAATACAACATAACAACTTGGGCGATGAGGCAGTTTTATGAAAGATATGGTGAAGTTTCTGAAGAAGATATCTTTTACTATGTCTTTGGAGTTCTCAACAGTCCGGATTATGTTGAAAGGTTTTCAAAAGAGCTTCGAAAAGATCTTCCAAGGATTCCGTTCGTCAAAACTCAGGAGCTTTTTGAACTTTTCAAGGATACAGGAAGAAAGATAGCTGAGCTTATGCTCAACTACGAGACGATAGATCCATACCCTGTTGAGATTGATATAAAGGGTGACCCAGACAAAGAAGAGACTTACTACATCGAGGAGATGAAATACGATGAGCTCGAAAAGGGAATATTCAGGATAAACGACAACATCGTTGTATCCAGCATACCGAAAGAAGCGCTCAGATATACTGTTGATGGTAAGCACCCTCTAAGATGGATAGCGGAATATTACAAACGCAAGATAGACAAGGAGACAAAAATAGAATGGGATCCCAACGATTGGTTGAAAGAAAAGGGCAATCCGAGATACTTCGTTGAGCTTGTGCCAAGACTCGTGACGCTTTCCATAGAAATTCCAAGATTGAGAGAACGATTGAAAGGGAAGCTCTTGATTTCTGAATAACTCGCTTGTGTTTAAGATATTCCTTCACTTGAAATG
>WGAO01000036.1 GCA_015489065.1 Thermotogaceae bacterium
AATCCCCAAAACATGTTCATATACTACCACTATAAATTGACTCCTATCGAATTCCTAAAAGTGACTTATCCCATATCATTGATCACAAGTCTTGTCGTGTTTCTATTGAGCTTCTTTGTGAAATCGAAAACCCGTGAGAATCCTCTCAGGTATAAAATTTTCAAAAAGTCATCTTATATCTATGTTATGTTGTTCGTTCTCTTCACGCTTGCCGTATTCAAAATCCTCCCACTTTGGATAGGATTGATTCCGCTGATATATGCGCTGATCTTTGATAAGAAGTCCCTCAACATAGATTATTTCCTTATTGCAACCTTCTTTGCATTCTTCGGTTTGACCGATAATCTTTCAAGCGTGTTTAAAATCAGCCTGAGCAATTCCAAAAATGTGTTTCTGCTCTCAGCTTTGAGCAGCCAGGTAATAAGTAATGTCCCTGCCGCTCTTTTGTTCGCGGATTTTACAAAAAACTGGAAATCTCTTCTTTTGGGTGTAAATGTTGGCGGCTTTGGGACACTTTTCGGATCAATGGCAAATCTCATATCCTACAAACTCTACACGAAATCAAAAGAAACAAAGGGATTTTTAATCAAATTTCACATCTACAGCATCTCGTTTTTAGCACTTGGTATAACACTGTATTTTCTCATCTATCAGTGACTGAGGTTTATTTCATAAAGCAAAAATCGCTCTGGGAATTCGCAATTTTTATCTTTCTAGGTGCTCTTTTGCAACCTTTGACTAATCCGACCCAATATTTTAAGATTGAAAAGAGGTGATATTATGGATTTAAGACCACTTGTTGTTCATGCACACTCTTCTCGTGCAACCGATATACACCTCTCCCACGGTATATATCCGCATTTTAGAATTGATGGTGAACTCATCCCGCAGGAGAGGTATGGCGAGATAAAAGGAGAAGATATAGAGCAAGCTACAAGAGATCTATTCGAGGAAATCGGGCTTGATTTTAACGAAAAACAAAGAGAAATAGACTTTTCTTTCACGGTAGCCGGTCAAATAAGGATTAGGGGGAACTTCTACTATGAGAGAGGGGAACCGGCACTCGCTTTGAGGTTGATACCTAGAAAGATTAGATCAATTGATGAGCTAGGTCTTCCACCGATAATAAAGGAGATAGCCGATCAGGATTTTGGATTGATAATAGTTACAGGTCCCACTGGTAGCGGAAAATCAACGACTATAGCGGCTATGATAGATTACCTCAACGAAAAATATTCCTACCATATAATAACGATAGAGGACCCTATAGAATACATATTTGACAACAAGCGATCGATAATCCATCAGAGAGAGCTCGGTAGAGATACGATGTCCTTCACAGATGGGCTGAAATACGCTTTAAGGCAAGATCCAGATGTCATACTGGTCGGAGAAATGAGAGATTTGGAAACGATGTCTCTCGCCTTAACCTCTGCAGAGACGGGACACATTGTCTTTGCAACTGTTCATACTAATTCTGCAGCAACAGCTCCTGAGAGAATAATAGATGTCTTTCCCGCTCATCAACAGAAACAAGTTGCCCTACAACTTGCAAACACTCTGCGAGCAGTCATATACCAAAGGTTAATTCCAAAAATAGGCGGTGGCATGGTAGCGGTACAAGAGATAATGGTTGGAACTCCAGCAGTCTCGAATTTGATAAGAGAAGGAAAACTCCATCAGCTAGACGGAATCATACAAGCTGGTGCAAAGCACGGAATGATACTTTTTGATGATGCACTCGTGGATTTGTACAGAAAGGGAATAATTGACAGGCAAACCGTTCTTGATTATGCACGATCCCCTGAGGAGGTGATCAAGAAACTTTGATAGATCTCATAGAATCCATCATGCCGAGAGTTAAGAAGAAATTAATAGAAATTGAAGAAAAGCTTGCGTCAACTACCGATTCCAAGGAAATAGCAAAGCTCTCAAAGATTTACTCACGACTTAAGGAAATAGAAAATCTAAAAGAGGACATAGATTATCTACTAGAAGATATAGAACTTTGGGAAGAGATAGCGAAAGAGGAACCAGCAGCTCTCGAAGAGATAGAGAAAACAAAGCGAAAAATAGACGAAAAGATATCTGAAATGATCTCACTTTTAATTCCGCAAGAGAACATGAAAGGAGTATTTATGGAAATCAGAGCTGCAGCCGGAGGTGAAGAGGCGGCGCTTTTCGCAGCAGACCTTTACAGAATGTACTACATGTATTCCACGAAAAAAGGCTGGAAGATCGAAATAGTGGATTCACATAAAACAGATCTTGGTGGATATAAAGAGATCATATTCTTTGTTAAAGGAAAAGAATCTTACAGGTTTTTAAAATATGAAATGGGAGTTCACAGAGTTCAAAGAGTTCCGACCACGGAGTCCGGTGGTAGGATTCACACCTCCACAGCTACGGTTGCGGTTCTTCCAGAAGTCAAAGATGTGGATATAAAGATCGATCCCAAAGATTTGAAGATAGAGACATTCAGAGCCTCCGGGCATGGCGGGCAGTATGTAAACAAAACGGAGTCAGCGGTGAGAATAACCCACATACCAACCGGAATAGTCGTCTCGATACAGACGGAAAGATCTCAATACCAAAACAAAGAGATGGCTATGCGAATACTGAAAGCAAGGCTTTACGAGCTGGAGCAGGAAAAGAAAAAATCAGAGATAGACGGAATGAGAAGAAGTCAGATAGGTAGCGGTGACAGGAGCGAGAAGATAAGGACATACAACTTTCCTCAAAACAGAGTAACTGATCACAGAATAAACTACACAAGCTATAGACTGAAAGAGATTTTAGATGGAGATCTAGATGAAATAGTCCTGAAACTTCAAGAAGCTGAAGTTCGAGAAAAAATCACGAGGGGTGATTTTTTTGAAGATAAATAGGGAGGATATAAAGATTCTCTACACACTGGACGAGATAAGAGATGCCGCTAAGAAGCTGGGAAAGGAAATAACGGATTTCTACAAAGATAAAACCGATGTAATACACGCCGTTTGTATACTCAAGGGGGCGATACATTTCTTCACAGAACTCGTACTCAACATAGACATAGATGTAATTTACTCGTTCATTCACATAACCAGCTACTCTGGAATGGATTCAACAGGAAGGATAAGAGTTAAATCCTGGCTTGAAGAGGATCTTGAGGATAAATATCTTCTCATAGTCGAGGATGTTGTTGACACAGGACTGACTCTCAGATATGTTATGAGATACCTGAAGAAATACAGACCGAAAGATATAAGAATAGCAGCTCTCGCAGAAAAGAGTTCGCACGATCATGGTATAAAGGTGGATTTCGTCGGATTTCATCTGGAAGATCAATTTCTTCTTGGGTATGGATTGGACTACGACGAGAGGTTTAGAAACCTGCCGTTTTTAGGGTATGTGGAAAAATGAGGGACGCTAAAAGCATGATACTGGCACTAGTGGTGATCATAACTGTGATATTCCTCGGAGGAAGTTTCTTAAGGGTGGTTGCTTCATTTGGCGGTAGATAGCTTTGGGTAAAATTGAAAACATCAGTCAAATACTCATAACCTATCTTCCGATAATAATACCGAGCATCGGCTTGAAAGTCTTCGTATCCCCAATATACGAAGAGGTTGGTAATTGGATAATTGCTCTTTGGTTGGTATTTCCAATCCTTGCCATCGTTCAAATCTATTGTGGACTCTCGTTTATATCACTAATAGGATATGTAATCCTTGCAAAGATCATATTCATCGCCACATCCAAGAAAAATTATTCACGCTTTTCTTATATGACTTTTTTTGTCGGGCTGGGTGCTTTTATATCGTATCTGTATTTCAGGGGATTTGAATTTAGAGGAATCACATATCCTTTTGATATACTCGGAGTCTCACTTGTTGTTGCCTTTGCCCCATCTACCGCTGGTGTATCTGAACTCCTCTTGGCGCTATCGTTCATATCCGTCGTTCTGCCAAACGATATCGGAGTTGTAATTTATCCAATAGTGCTTCTTTCTGCCATAGCAGTGGCTATGAAAAACTTTTTCATGTGGATGCTCGGAAACGACAAGATAACATTTGCAAGAAAGGTGAGGTTCTTAACCATCATAATGACGATTCTTGTCGTGTCTTTGGTGCTTATCACAGTTTTGTCCAGTATATCAACTTATATGGAAAACATATCGAAAAATGAGATGAAAGAGCATATCAGATTGATCAACATCACCCTTCATGAGATCATTAAAGGGAAAAGCTTAGACGAAATCCTGAAAGATGATGAATTTCTATCATTCGTTTCGGGAAGTTTAAAACCTTCCTTTCTTAAAAGTGTTTATATAACAGATGGAAGAAGAAAGTTCGTATTTGGAGAACCAATAAAGAGTATTGATCAGGAAAAATACTACACGACTTCCTTCAAAGAAAACGGATATGAGATATTCGTGGTTTACAACGACCTTCTCTATGAGTACCACACGCTTTTTATATCAAAGCTTTTTATAATCCTTGGGCTCACTGTTGGATCTTTGATTTTTGGATTCTGGATAAACAGCATCATATGGATATCCACAATGGATAGAGAGATAGAAGCCAAGACAGAGAATCTAAACGCAGCAAACGAAGAATTATCCGCAATGAATGAAGAGCTTATAAAAATGAACGAAGAGCTATCAAAAGTCTACAGTGATCTTGCAAGACTTAACAGGGGCACACTCAACTTTTTGAATTTTGTCAAGAGTGTAGATATAAGAGAAAGCTCTGAAAAGATATTCGAAGAGACATACAAAGTTATCTCCGGAACTCTGGGACGCAGACCTATAGGTTACAAAGTAGTCGACTCTGATGGAGATATCATAAGAAGTTATGGTGATGAGAGCAATTTCTATGTGAGTTTAAAAATCGGGAAACTGTCAATGAAAATATATTACAGTGAGAGCCTGGAACTATCTGAGGATGAGCTTATATTTGTGGATATAGTATCCTCTATAGGAACTATTATGATGTACGCACACGAAAATTACATATCCGTTGAGAAGAGCAAGCTATTCCTCTCCAAAGTTCTAAATCTCTTGGACATGATACTTCTCTCAAACTCCAAAGAAAAGATAGAAGAAATAATACTCAGACACGCTTTTGATCTTTTTGAAGATACATGCACCGTTGCAATAGGGTGGCTTGATGATTTTGAAGATGGTGTCCTCACAGTTAAATATCTGAACGACAGATCAGAGGATGTGAAGATCAAAAGACTCGTCGAAAGAGGAATAATGAAATACGCTCTTACAAAAGGAGAAGAATACATCGTGAGAAATGTATTCGAAGATGATGTGTATCTCAGAAGCAACGACTCATCAAGATCTGCTGTAGCACTCCCTCTAAAGACTGATAAAGGTGTTATCGGTGTGATAGAGATAGACAGATCGAATTTCAACGCTTTCACTGAGGAAGATTTAAAAATCTTGAGAATATTTGCAAGAATAGTTGCAATAGCATTCCAAAGATTGAAATATTATCAGGATCTGAAAAATACATTGTTAGATACGATAGAGGCGCTGAGTTATGCTATAGAGCTCAAGGACCCTTACACCAAAGGGCACTCAAGAAGGGTTGCTAATTACTCGATAGCTATAGCCAAAGCTATGGGACTGCCAAGGGAAAGGATAGAAACAATCGAGATAGCAGCACTTCTTCATGATATAGGAAAGATAGGCATAAGAGGATCGGTCCTAAACAAACCTTCACGGCTCACAAAAGACGAATATGAAGAAATAATGAAACACCCAGTACTAGGTGAAGAGCTTGTAAAGAGGATCAGAAATTTTAAGCATATAGCCATCATAATAAGACATCATCATGAGTTCTACGGTGGTGGAGGATACCCGGATGGCTTGAAGGGTGAGGAAATACCACTGGAGTCAAGAATTATAGCAGTCGCAGATGCCTTCGATGCGATGACTTCAGATAGACCTTATAGAAAAGCGCTGAGCGTCAAAAGGGCGTTGGAAATTCTCGAGAAAAACGAGAGAAAACAATGGGATCCAAAGATAGTTAAGATCGCAGTGAAAGTATTTAAAGAGCTTTTCTCGGAGGAACTGGAGAATGAAGATAGTCCTTCTGAAGAATGAAAGGTTATTAGGACCTGCTTCTAAGGATCTCAATCTCCCTGTTTTTCCAGATTTCGACGGCCTTCCATTCTCTGAGAATAGCCCTTCCGTGAAAGCAGAAAGGGTAAAGATTTTGGTGTCAATTCTAAGAAATGAGATAGAAGGTTTCATAACAACTCTTACGGCTATCTCACGACTCCTTCCAAATTCTGAGAAGCTTTTAAAAGAGATTTATAGCCTCAATATTGGATGTAAGTTTCCCTTGAGCGCTGAAAAACTCCAAAAGATGGGATATTCAAGAGTTGACTATGTATCATCTGTTGGAGAGTTTTCTATAAGAGGGGATATAGTCGACATATTCACCCCGTCTAGTAAATACCCGGTGAGAATAGAGCTTTTTGACGAGGATATTGAAGACATAAGGTTGTTTGACCCGTTCACTCAGAAATCAGTTGATAGGAGAAATTCAATAGAAGTGCTTCCGGCATCTGAGAATTTATCCGGAGATACGACACTGGATACGCTCCCACATCTTCGGGGAGATGTGTCAACGATATTCGATTATTTGAAAGACTTCGAAGTATTCGCGCAGAATCTGGAAGAAGCTCTGAGAGAGCATGAGAAAAAACTCCGTGAGATTAGAGAGATATCCAAAGACAAATGGGAAATGTACAAAAAATCGATAATGCCATCTGAAAAAATTCTAAATCTTCTTGGAGATATCAAGAAAATCAATCTAAAGACAAAGGTAGTGGAAAAGAGCACCGAGAGAGTTGAATCTATGCCAATCTTGGATATAGACGATTTAAAGATAGGAGACCTCGTTGTTCACAAAAGTTATGGCGTTGGAAGATTCGAAGGTATAGGACGCGTAAGGAGTGCCCTTGGTGAAAAAGACTTTGTGAAGCTCAAATACTCGGATGCGATTTTGTATGTTCCAGTTGACAGACTTTCGAAGATTCACAAATACATTGGACCTGAGAAAAGAGAAATAGACAGCATGAGATCGAGCAAGTGGAGAAACAGAGTAAAGAGAATCAAGAGAGATATAGAGAGGAGAATTAGAGATCTTGTTAAGTTATACGCAAAAAGATCTACGGTCAAGGGTATAAGCCTTCCAGGTGATGCAGAGCTTGAAGAGAGGTTTGCACAGACCTTTCCACACATAGAGACGAAAGATCAAATCAGAGCAATACAGGAAGTTTTGGAAGATCTCGCTTCTGATAAACCCATGGACAGACTTATCAGTGGAGATTCAGGTTACGGGAAGACTGAAGTGGCTTTGAGAGCGGCTTTCAGAACGGTGGTGTCTGGAAAACAAGTTGCACTTCTAGCCCCAACAGTGGTTTTAGCGAATCAGCATTACAGAGTATTTAAAGATAGGTTGGAAGACTTCGGGATCGTCGTCGAAATTCTCGATTCGACTAAAAAGGGAAAGAAAAGAGAAGAGATAATGAAGAGAATCAGAAAAGGATCTATCGATGTAGTGGTGGGAACACATTCTCTTCTCTCCAAGGATGTTGAGTTCGCCGATCTTGGGCTCGTCATAATAGACGAGGAGCAAAAGTTCGGTGTTGAGCAAAAGGAGAAACTCAAGAAACTGAGATTATCTGTAAATGTTCTCACGATGAGCGCAACTCCGATACCAAGAACCCTTCACATGGCTCTCTCAGGAATGAAAGACATATCGATGATAAGAACACCTCCACTGGGAAGAAAATCCGTTGTGGTAAATGTTTCACCTTACAATGACTCCATTGTTCGAGCGGCAGTTCTCAGAGAACTTGCGCGCGGTGGACAAATTATATATGTTCACAACAGAGTCGAAGAGATACCAGGAGTCCATGAAAGAATTAAAAGAATACTTCCGGATGTGACGACTGTTGTGGCTCACGGAAGAATGAACAAAAGAAAATTAGAAAGAGCTATCGAAGTGTTTGCAAGAGGAGAGGTTGATCTTCTTCTGTGCACAGCAGTCATAGAGAGCGGAATAGATATAGGAACTGCGAACACAATAATAGTTGATGACGCGCACAGGTACGGTCTTGCGCAGCTCTATCAGTTAAGGGGAAGGGTTGGACGCAGATACACCAAAGGATATGCCTATTTTCTTTATCCAAAAGGAGCTTCAAAAGATGCCATTAAAAGGCTGGAGATCATTAAAAACATCACCGGAGCTGGAAGCGGAATGGAAATAGCTCTGAGAGATATGGAAATGAGGGGATATGGTGATGTTCTGGGTCTTGAGCAATCTGGTCATATCGAATCTATAGGATACAAATACTATGTAGAGATGCTCAGAGAAGCTGTAGGAGAGTTAAAAGGTGAAAAGAGTGAAGAAATAGATGTTGAAATAATCGGATATCCCGGCGATGTTCACATACCAGAGGATTACATTTACAACCCTCTTGAAAGACTCAGAATATACAGAAGACTTGCCATTGCAAAAGACTTGAGAGATATCGATGAAATAGCCTCAGAGCTCAGAGACAGGTTTGGAAAGTTCCCGCATCCGGTTATCAACCTGATAGAACTTTCAAAATTCAGGATACGGCTCTCAAAGATCGGTGTTGAGAAGGTGGAAATTACAAAGGGATCTGTAACGCTGAAACTAAAGAGGATAGAACATGGAATCTTCTCTGATATTTCACACGCTTTCATAAACCAAAACACGGTGGTAATCATGAAGGACTTTGAGGGATTTTCAAAATGGCTTTCAAACCGTGTAAACTCTCACGCCAAAATTTGATATATCCTCTAGCATTTTCTTTGAAGCTTCCGAGTCGGTTATCAGGATATCTACATCTCTGACATCCAAAGCTTTGTACGATCTCACTGCACCTAGCTTCTCGTGGTCTGCAAGGAGCAATACGAGCTTCGATCTATTTGCGATCTTTCTTGCGATCAAACTCTCGCTGTAATTTGAAACCGTCACCCCTTCAACTGGATCCACACCGTCAGCACCCATTATCACAGCATCGAATTTTATATGATCGATAACATCGACAACCTGCTCACCTATGCACTCAAAAGATCCTCTTCTAACCGTTCCTCCCGTGTGAACAAGGTCGTATTCCTTTTTTAAATTTATAACCGCCCAGGCAGTCGTTATGGAATTCGTTATTATCGTCAAATCTTGTATGGATGAGCCATTGAGTTCCTGAATGGCGTAATATACAGTTGTACCTCCCATCGCAAAGATCGTCCATCCATTTGACAGAAGCTCGATAGCCTTTTTTGCTATCCTTATCTTCTCTTCTTTGTTCTTCTCAAGCTTTATGAAAAAAGGCATCTCATAATGAATACTCCTGAGTATCGCACCACCGCGTTTTCTATCGGCGAGCCCCTGTCTTCTGAGCTCATCAAGATCTCTCCTTATCGTCACTTCAGATACACCGAGCTCCTTCGCGAGCTCTTCAACAGTAGCGTAGCCTCTGCTCTTTAAAATTGCCATTATTCTTTCAAGTCTCAGAGCTTTCATACCATCACCTTCTTATTTTGATTTCACAAACGGTTTTCCAATAGAAGATGGAGGTTTAATCTGCTTGACGAACACCACTAAGACTATTAGAGAGAATAGATAGGGTAGCATCGTAAAAAACTCGGATGGAATCTCCATAAATTGACTTTGGAGAGCCTCCTGCCAGGCATCTACAAAACCAAAAAAGAGTGTTGTTAGAAGAACACCAGTTGGCGTCCATTTTCCAAATATCAGAGCGGCAAGCGCTAAATATCCTCTACCAGCTGTCATTCTTTCTGCAAAGAGCGAGAGCTCTCCGAGTGAAAGAGCTGCTCCTCCAAGACCAGCTAATATTCCACTTATTGTCGTTGCACATAGCCTCATCTTGAGAACATTCACGCCTAAAGAATCCGCAACTTTCGGGTCTTCACCTATGGATCTCAATCTCAAGCCCCAAGGAGTGTGATAGAGTTCAAAATGAACCAGTGGAACTAAAAGAAATGCTATGTAAACGAGTGGATGGTGCCCAGAGAATACGAATCCATACTCCCACTTGTCAAGAATAGGAATGTATATCTCAGGAAGCTTACTGACAGGAGGCGTGTTTCCAGGGTGCCCGAATATGGTCTCAAGAAGATATCCCGTGAGCCCCAGCGCTAGGAGATTTATAGCAACACCTATGACTATCTGATCTCCTCTAGCTTTGTCAGATAGAAACCCAAGGAGGAATCCAAGCCCCGCTGCTGAAGCAACCCCAAGGAGTACACCAATCGTTGCACTCCCGGTGAAATACGATCCGACGACCGAAAAGAATGCGGATGTGAGCATCATACCTTCAAGCGCTATGTTAGCTATTCCAGCCCTCTCTGAGTGAAGGCCTCCAAGCGCTGCAAAGAGAAGTGGAGTTGTTTTAACAAGGGTGAGCCTGAATGTCCACCCATCTATTCCTATCAAAACTGCTCACCACGCTTTCTAAACCACATATCGTAAATCTGACTTATCGACACAAAGAGAATAATGAGAGCTTGTATTACCCAGATAATTTCTTTTGATACTCCTGCTCTCAATTGAACGAGCCCCGCACCTGTTCTGAGAGTTGCAAGAAGCATTGCCGCAAAGATAACCCCTATCGGATCGTTTCTCCCTATAAGTGCAACCATTATTCCATCAAATCCATAACCTGGAGAAAACTGTCCGTAGAACCTATGATGAAGCCCTAAGATTTCGACAGCTCCTGCAGCAGCCGCCAGAGCTCCGGAGAAAGTCATTGCAAGCACCACCATTTTGCTTGTCTTTATACCACCAAAAAGTGACGCAAACGGATTGTATCCCGTCGCTTTGAGTTCGTATCCCCATGTTGATTTGTCAATTACAGTCTTTAAGATCACGGCTAGGAATATCGCTAAAACAAATCCAGCATGAAGACGGGTACCCGGAAAAATTATCGGAATCTGCGCACTCTCAGCTATCGGAGCAGTTCTCGGAAGGTATCCACTCTTGAGAGGACCTCTCACTAGATAATTTGTAAAATATATCGCTACATAGTTCATCAGTATTGTAACGACGACCTCGTTTAACCCCCTCTTGACTTTCAAGACACCTGGTATGTATCCGAGGGCTCCTCCGACAAGTGCGGCGGTTACGAGCGCAAGAAGAGGATGAATTGGGAATGGAAGGTGCACATATATTCCTATCACGGCAGCTGTGATTCCACCCATGAGGAGCTGCCCTTCTGCTCCTATGTTGAATACTCCTGCTCTGAATCCCATCATGAGTGCAAGACCTGTAAATATGAGTGGGGTGGTCCTAGTCATAGTCTCAGCTATAAAAGAAGGCTTTCCCCAAGCTCCATAAAACATCCACCGGTATGTGGAGAGTGGATCCTTACCAGTCAGCATTAAAAACGCCGCCCCCAAGAGGAGGCCGAGGGCGACGCTGATAGCGGAATAAGCAAATTCCCTTTTCATTCAGAATTCCACCTTCGGTGCATTGAATTTTTTCAGCTCATCTCTTGTCTTTGGAAGAGGAACAGGAACATAGAGTTTTCCGTCTTTTATCATAGAAGCTACTTTGTTGACGATTTCAAGAGTTTCTTTAGGCACAAACTGTCTCGTGTACTTCATCGGTGAGAGTGAGAGGTAGTTTCCAGCTAGACCAAGGCTGTGTATTCCACCCTTCCATTTTCCCTCAACGAGATCTTTTATCGCTGAGTAAACGGCAACATCGACTCTCTTCATAGCACTCGTGAGTATGTATCCAGGCTGAAGCCAGTCCTGGTCTTGATCAACGCCTATGGCGAATCTCCTTATCCCGTCTTTTTTCTCATATCTCATGGAATATTCCTTAGCTGCTTCGAATATACCGAGCGTGTTCTTACCTCCGCCAGCGAAGACTATATCTGCACCCTGGGCAAATTGCTGCAAAGCCAGAGACTTGGCTTTTGGAACATTTTCAAACGATCCAACATAAGATATCAGTACTTTGACATGTCTTCCAAAGTTCACATTAACGAACTCAGCTCCCGCTCTGTAACCCACCTCAAACCTTTCAACCGGTGGTATGAACATTCCACCAACCCAGCCTATCTTTTGAGTCTTGCTGACAAGTGCAGCGAGAACCCCCGTGACGAATCCTATCTCCTGCTCCCTGAATACCATACTCATGACATTGGGTTGGTCAACAACAGCATCGATCATGACAAATTTTGCATTTGGATATTTCTTAGCGACTTGCTCAACAGAATCCCTGATGAGAAATCCAACAGCAACTACAAGATCTGCACCACTTTTAACAGCTTCCTCAAGATTTGGAACATAGTCAGCCATTTCCATGGATTGAATGACCCTAGCCTCTATTCCGAAATCCTTCACCGCTTTCTGTATACCAGCCCACACTGAATCGTTGAATGACTTATCACCAAGCCCCGCGGTGTCTGTGACCATTACCACAAAGTATTTAGGAAATACCAAAACAGCAACCAGAGCTAATAACAGAAGAAGCAACTTTCTCAAAGCTCCCACCTCCCTGAAGAATTCTTCAGATTGAATTTTATCAAAATGCAAAGCTACTTCTGAAAAATCCTCACCAAGCACTCTTCAAGTTTAAAGTTACAGATCCCTTTCCACTTGAGGCATTTATCTTGAAAACGATGAAATCATCTGCAACTTCAACCGGCTCTATATCACCACTCAAGTACTTGAGATTCCTTCCATATATCTTTACCGTGAGAGTTCTCTCTTCACCGTAGTTCTCGTAATCGATCCTTATGGTCTTCGTGTAGCCATCTTTCCCCTTTTTGGATGAAAGGACAGTCTGCTTGACTCTCATGTCTGTCACAGAGTTCTCTATTATCCTGAGTTTTCCTCCTTCGGGAGCACCTTCAAATTCAAAACTTCCTATTGGAATATCATTTTTAAAAACATGTACCAGACCATTTGGCATTGGATATCCCAGTCCATTGCTCCTCGTGTTCTCCATCTCAACAGCGAATCTTGGATAGGTCCACCCGCTGCTCAATCCTGTGTAAAAGGATACGAAGTACACCTTTTCAGTTTCAAAAACTCTACCTTCAAAAACTTTGATGGTATTCTCTCCGCTTGGAATATCAACATCTCCTATATCGTACACTCTTCTCTCGGAAAACTTTTCAGTCGTTGGAGCATTCGGGGCCTCAAGCGGCACCGACTTGTAAGCAGGCCTAGCGTTCTCTTCTTTTTTTTCGAAGTACCTTCCACTCACCAAATAGAGTTCTCCGCTTACCGGGACAGAGGTTTTCACAACTGCGTAGAATGTAAGATCCAACTCATCGAATCTGTAAATCGCTTTCCACCCACCAGATGCAAAGAGTGTTGCCATGCTCTCATTGGGAACTCTAAGAACACTCTTTCCGGGAGTTTTGCATACGAATGCGAACCAAACTCCGTTTATCTGAGTAAAACACTCATCCGTATTCAAATTTTTGAAAACCACAGGAGATCTTGAAAGGATTGAGTACTCACCTTTTTCCAGATCATCTCCAACATATATGAGCTTGGAACTTTCCACTATCTTCCACCAATTATTTAGAGGTTTTTCAATCCTCCACCAATCCGAATCAACTGATATAACCTCAACTCCGTTTGGAACCGTCCAACCATCTGACACGCTCCTTGTGAAGAGAATCCCATCTTCGAATGCGTAGAAATCAGCCATTAGTATTGATACTGAAACAATCATCAAAACGACCAGCCATCTCATCCATCCCACCCCATCTTTCAGATCTTCTTTACTTCAAATCTCTCTCCTGACTTTCTTCTTTGCACCATATCGTAGATTTCATCAAACTTTTCGTGAAGTTTCTTCAAACCTTCTTCTATGGAACCCACCGTCACTATTATCGGTTGAATATCCGTATTCTGAGCAATTCTTATGAGATTGGGACTGTTTCTCCTCGTCAATATCACATCTACATCTCCTATCATTTTCAAAACTTTCTTCATTTTTCCCGTCCCTCCATGATTATGTCCTTCTTCCATATCTTTTGCCTCGTTTTTAATCTCTCTGAGTATTTCATAGCTACCATCTTCTCTGAGCTCGTATATGTGGAACACATCAGAATCCCCAGGATGACCAAGGAATATCTCCTTCCCATCGTTTGTTCCCAGCATAACTTTCAGCTTTCTCATACAATCACCTCCCAGGCAGAATGATACAACACAAATGAAAGAATTCAGTCAGAGTTTTGAAGTGTTGACAGGCAAGAAAAGTTTGAGAAAATAATATCAATACGGAGGGATGAAACATGCTCAGAGTCTCAAATCTCAAGAAAACCTACAGATCGAAAGGGAAAGTCATCGAAGCTGTGAAAGGAATATCGTTCTCAGCAGAGCTTGGAGAAGTTTTCGCAATGCTCGGACCAAATGGTGCTGGGAAGAGTACAACTATAAAATCGATACTAGGTCTCGTTCTGCCTGATTCTGGTTCGATAAATGTAAACGGCATTGACATAATGAAAAACAAGAGAAAAGCTCTGCGTTACATGTCAGCGGTCTTGGAAGGAAACAGAAATGTTCACTGGAGGCTAAGCGTCAGAGAAAATATGATCTATTTCGGCGGCATGAGAGGACTGGGCGGAAAAGAGCTTAAAAGGCGGATGGAGGAAGTTGCAGAGCTCCTTGGAATATCTGACAGAATGGATCAACTCGCTGGAAAACTCTCAAGAGGATATCAGCAACGCCTTGCTATAGCGATAGCGCTCCTGCCCGATACCCCTGTGGTTCTTTTAGACGAGCCAACGCTTGGACTCGATATAGAGAGCTCCCTGGAGATAAGAAAAGTTATAAAAGAGCTTGCAAAGGGTGGAAAACTCGTGCTCCTCTCAACACACGACATGAAGCTCGTAGAACATACAGCGAGCAGAGTAATGGTGATAAACAAAGGAAAAGTTATCACCTTAAAAAGACCATCCGAGCTGAAAGAAATGTTCAAGAGCAGGTCGTACAAAATCGTTTTCGATGGTAGCGTATCTGAAGCGCTAAAAGAGAAACTCTCCAGATTCGGAAAATTCATCGAAGATGGAGAAAAGAATGCTTTTGTAGCGAACTTGAGATCAGCTGATGAGATATACGATCTTTTTGAGCTCCTCAGAGAAGAGAAGCCTGCAATATCTTCGATAGAAAGTGAAGAGATGGATTTCGAAGAGATATTCATGAAGATAGTCAGAGGTGATGAGAGTTGATCTATCTCATAAGGGGAACTTTTACAAGAGTAATAGGTGAGATGAAAAGATATCTCCTCAACCTCTTCTCGTCGATAATAATTTTCCTGATAATATTCCTCTTAATTGCTCTTGGATTTAAGAATTTCGGCCAAGCGCAGAGCTTGTCTTTCAGAAACACGGCAGTTGGTTACTTTGTGTGGATGTCCGTCATGATCAATCTCACAGATCTATCGTGGACGATAATGAACGATATGCAGAGGGGAATAATCGAGCAGGTTTTCATATCGCCTTTTGGACCATTAGTTGTGTACACCACTTACGAGATTCTGATGCTTATAATCGAACTTCCGATAGTTTACGGAATGATGGTACTTATCTTCTCGATAGCAGGGATGAGCATCAGCGTTCATCCGTCGTTCTTCTATTTTCTGATAATCGCCATGCTTCAATCACTAGGCATTGGCTACATACTTGCAGGCGTAACGCTCAAGTATAAAAGAACTCAAGCTCTCTTGAACCTAGCTCAGTTCGCTCTAATAGGACTTCTCTTTGTTAACACGAATAAATGGGTCATGACACTCGTGCCGATAGCACCACACTTTAGAGCAATGAGCACAGCTTCCGGAGGAACTTTACCAAGCTGGGAGTACTTCGTAGTAAGCACAATCGGGACAGTGATTTACATAGCAATCGGCATCTTTATATTCTCGATGTTTGCAAAATCAACTCTCAAAAAAGGAGAACTCTCCATGTACTAGGTCCTAGGTCCAAATATCGCCGTTCCTATTCTGACAAATGTAGCCCCTTCTTCTATGGCTACTTCAAAGTCATTACTCATGCCCATGGAGAGTTCTTTCAAAGACGGAAAATCTTTTGACATTTCATCTCTTATCTCTCTCAGCTTTTTGAAGACCCATCTCACCTCTTCAGGATCTTTAACAAATGGAGCCATGGTCATCAAACCGATGACTTCTATATGCTTGTAACCCTTCGCCAGCTTGAGAAAGCTTGATATTTCATCTTCTCTTATTCCGGCTTTGCTCTCCTCACCCGATATGTTCATCTCTATGAAAATTTTCATAATCTTATCTATCTTAGAAGCTCTTTTCTCTATTTCATCAAGCTCTTCTTTTCTCCACACTGAATGAACATATTCAGCTATTGGAACGAAATACTTCACCTTGTTTGTCTGTATCCTGCCTATGAAATGCCAGGTTATACTCAAATCTTTGAGCTCCTCAAATTTCTCTTTGAGCTCCTGTGCCCTGTTCTCCCCGAAATTTCTAAGCCCAAGGGAATAAGCCTCCTTGACCACCTCAGCTGGAAAATTTTTAGAGACTGCCACCAAAGTTATATCCTTTGGATCTCTTCCAGACCTTTTAGCAGCATCTTCTATTCTCCTTAAAACTCTCTCAAGCCTTTCTCTCACTCTCATCACCGAGCCTTTCAAGTCTTTTCACAAATTCATCAAGAAGCTTTTTAGTGCTTTTCATCTCAAGGCTGACTTCTCTCAAGTATTCCATACCGATAGGAGTAATTCGGTAGATCTTTCTCGGTGGACTCGTTGTCGTATCCCACTCCGGGATGATAAACCCAGAAGCTTCTAACGAAGCGAGAGTCCTGTAGACAGTTCCCATGTGGCCAACTCCCATTATTGGGAATCCCATCTTACGAAGCTCAGAGGCTATTTCATATCCATGACGCGGTTTCTCCGCTATCAGAAGCAGTGAGAAAACAGAGAGCCACCATCCGAATCCCCCAAAGCCGCCCCTTCCCATTCTTCTCATGGCGTATCACCTTCAAGATATTTTCGCACCGGGCTCTATCTCTCCTTCCACAGTGAGAAGCTTCATCTTATCACCTATCTTGGCTGCAAGGAGCATCCCCTGAGATTCTATACCAAAAAGCTTCCTTGGCTTCAAATTAGCAACTATCACTATGAGCTTTCCCACGAGCTCCTCTGGGGTGTAATGTTTTGCCAGTCCTCCTACAAGTGTTCTCTTTCCAAGCTCTCCAACATCTATCTCCATCTTTATAAGCTTTTCAGAGCCCTCTACTCTTTCAGCCTTGAGTATTTTTGCAACTCTTAAATCTACCTTCCCAAATTCGTCTATCGTTATCATGTTATCCTTCTCTTCCACCTTTTTCACCTCCGCGACTTTTTTGAATTCTTTTAGATCGATCTTTTCAAAGAGTGGCTTTCCATGAATTGTCTTTGACCCGCTCTTCAGAGTTCCCCACACCGTCAAATGCTCTGGTTTGGCTTCCCCAGCAAAGCCTATTCTTTTCAGAACTTCTCTCGATGAATCCGGCATTACAGGCATTGTCATGAGAGCGACTTTGAATATACCCTCAAGCGTGTTGTAAAGAACTGTGGAGAGCCTCTCTTCATTATTTTCTTTGGCTAATATCCAGGGCCTTTCTCTGTCAAAGTATGTGTTGAGGAATGAAATGTACTCCCAGACCTTTTCCATTGCGTCCGTAAGGCGCAGAGAATCCATTAGCTCTATGTATGAATTCACGACCTCTTCAGTCTTTTTTCTGAGCTCATCGTCCATTCCACCACTCTTTTGTGGATTTGGAACGCTTGAATTGAAATACTTCTTGACCATCGCAAGTGTTCTATGAAGGAGATTTCCATAATCATTTGCAAGGTCGGCATTGAGTCTGTTGACCAATTTCTCCTCAGAAAAGTCTCCATCTTTTCCAAAGACTATGTCTCTGACAAGGTAGTATCTAACAACATCGTTTCCGTATTTCTTTACAAACTCCCTTGGATCGACCGCGTTTCCAAGGGACTTGGATATCTTCTGACCGTTCACGGTAAGCCATCCATGTGCGAAAACTTTCTTTGGAAGTTCAAGTCCAACTGACATGAGCATTGCAGGCCATATCAAGGAGTGGAATCTGTTTATCTCTTTACCTATCAGATGAACATCTGCAGGCCAGTACCTATCCATCTTTTCAGAATCTTCTCTTCCATATCCAAGAGCTGAAACATAATTTATAAGAGCATCAACCCAAACGTATATGACATGCTTCTCATCTCCAGGAAAAGGTATCCCCCAATTGAATGTGGTTCTCGTTATCGAAATGTCTTTCAAACCCTTCTCTAGGATTTTCAGCATCTCGTTCTTTCTGAACTCAGGTTCGACAAATTTTGGATTTTCCTCAAAGAGTCTTTTTAGAGGCTCGTTGTATTTTGAAAGCTTGAAGAAATAATTCTCCTCCTCAACCCATTTAACTTCTCTTTTACAGACAGGACAGACTTTCTTTCCTTCTTTTTCTTCGACCTCATCCTCATCGTAGTAAGTTTCGCAGTGAACGCAGTACCACCCAGAATATTTCCCTTTGTATATGTCTCCATTTTCCATCATCTTTCTTACGAAGAATTTCACGGTTTCTTCATGTTCCGGATCTGTGGTTCTTATGAAGTAATCGTTTGTTATTTTGAGATCTCTCCAGAGCTCTTTAAATTTCATAGCGAGCTCGTCGCAAAACTCTTTTACATCCTTTCCTTTCTTCTTCGCCGACTGGAGAATCTTTAGTCCATGCTCATCCGTCCCGGTGAGGAAGAACACGTCATATCCCATCATCCTTTTGTATCTTGCGATCACATCAGCCATTATAGTTGTATAAGCGCTTCCTATATGGGGTTCAGCGTTGACATAATATATCGGAGTCGTTATGTAGAACTTCTTCAACTCAATCCCTCCTCAGAGTTTTTTCCACCCGATTATAACCTCTGAAGACACGACGGTCGAGTTCTACGCAAAACTTTTAAGAACACCAAGCGGATATCTCTTTCATGGGATCACTATGTATTTACTTGAAGATTTAGGGTCATTTGCATCTTCATACACCTTGATGATTCCACCACTTCCAACTATATAGACCCTGCTACCAAAATTAAAGATGTACTGCCCCTTAAAAGGACTATCGTAGTAACCTGAGCTGAAGTCATCTCCAAATTTGTCGTATATTGTGTATTTCCTCGCATCTATATCATACGAAGCAAATATATCACCACTCTCATTCGCTCCATATTTGGATATGTAGTAGATGTGATCTCTGTTCACAACAACTGCGTCAAGAATAGGATCGTAATGAAACTTAGAGTTGTAATCCACTTCTGAGCTTGTATCGAGAACAAGAGAATAATCGTCTTCGCTGCTGAATCTCCATATGTAATCTCTCTGAATAAACAACCCATCTTCAAAATCGAATTTCCCGTAAGGATTTATGTGATCATTCCTCGTGAAGGAGGTTATCGTTCCAGCAAGAGGATCGTAGAAGTTTAATCCTATTTTTGTAGAGGAATCGGTAATCGAATACTCTCTTATAGCTATCTTTCCAAACATAGGTTCTATATATGGGTATTCAACATAACCAGGATCGTAATTTTGAATCTTTACATGTCCTGTCTTCGCATCGATGTCTATTATATGGCTAGAAGCACCATAATAGGCTGTCATAACTAAATGCCCCTTCACAGCCTCACGATCGACGATCTTGTATCCATACGGCAAAGGTATATCTACATCAAACTGCCTCAGCACCTTAAGATTTTTGTCCAGCACTACGAGCTTTTTATAATCCGGGCTCATGCAATAAAGCTCATCTTTCCAAGACACTGGATTCTCGCATCTAAGATTGTAAACTTCCTTGTAAGATACTCCTCTGAGATTTCCTTTCTCCTCATCAACTTGTACGAACACAACTCCCTTATCAGAAAAAGGATCCATGTTTAGAAATAGATAGTGCTTGCCTCCGAACTTAAAGTACCCCGCATCTTCTGAAAAGAGCTTGGGAAATCTCCAAAGACGGTTGCCATTCCAATCGAAGATATCGAAGTACCTGACATTGTTATAGCTCTCGTAAACCAAGACATCTCCTGATGAGTAAATCACATCTCCACGCTCACCAAATGGAAGATTGATCTCCGATCTTTTTGGATCAATAGGATTTGCTAAAGAATCCTCAACATCGTAAATGTATCTTCCAGCGGCAATCTTATCTTCATAGAAGGCAAAGTTGTTGACTTCCTCGTCTAAGAAAAACACTCCTTTGAGAAGCGGCTTTGCAGGGTTTGAGATATCGAGCAATAGAATAGCTCCATTTGCATAATTAATTCCAGTTCCCGCAAGAGTCATATCCGTTTGAACGAGTGCAGCAAGGGAATCTCCGTCGATCTCCAAATCTTTAAGGATCACTAAAGAATCATAGTTGAGCACGAAAGTACTTTCGCTAAGAACCTTCGTTGCAGAAATTTCGGCAACTTTTCGTACATTGCTTTTGCTTATTTCGTACATTCCTAAAACACCTTTTTTAAATGGTATCGCTATGTAATTTGCCCCGACAGAAATGGGTTTTGCAATGATTGAATCATCAAATCTTTCAGAATAAACAGGGGTAGAACAGCCCTTTGAATTCAGCTCGTTTATATCATAGATATTTATCGCCCCTTCTCGCTCGAAGGTCATAAGAATATCGCCTCGGACAAGCATATATTCATAAGAGTAAGAAAATGAAGACTCTTTGCTGAGAATAGTGTAGAGTAGCGGCGTGGATAAATTCGTTTTGTCATACAGATAAAGGGAGTAGCCCTTGCTGTAGTCATAAGCAAGAATATACAAGTTGCTGCTATCAACGACTAGATCCTCTGCTGACTTTTTCGACAGCTCTTTAAACCCTATCAACGGGTCACTCTCTAGCCTTGTATCAGATCCAATCTTGTAGTGGACTACAAAATGCTCATTCAGGTAGAAGAAATCCTCATTGCTAAACTGAGCGGTCTCGGTTGAGACATTTTCCAGGCTGGTTGCTTCCTCATCATTATGCAGAACTTGCTGAGAGGGCTGGCAGGAGATAACAAATAACATAACGAGCACAACAATGAGAGGTGCAATATACCTCACAAAATCACCTCCCCAGCGA
>WGAO01000037.1 GCA_015489065.1 Thermotogaceae bacterium
CAGTAGATCATAGACCGAGCTCCTTCTCTTTTTCTCCTGCGAAATGAATTTATGAGGCTCCTTTCTGAATTCCTCGACGAGACGCTTCTCTTTTTCAGTAGGATCTACCTCCTCTGCGAGAGCAAAGGCAAGCTCGAGCCTATCCTTGCGGGATAGCTCTTTAAAGAAGCTCTCCAAAGCACGGCGCATGATCCAACTCTTTGAAAGCTTCCAAGTTTTTGTATATTTTCAAGTTTTTCGTACATCTCATCATTTATCTTAAAGCTCACATGTCTCATTATTCTCAACTCAATACATCACAACTTTACAAACCTCTCCCCTATCTTCACCGAGTTCTCGACTATCTGGTTATCCGAGATATACACGATTTTCGCTTCATTCTCGAAAATCTCTTCAACGATCTTCCCGCCCTTTCTTGAGATTTCCGCTTTCACTTCGCCGTATTTTTCAAAAGGTGCTATCACTTCGTAGACGTTTTTTAGTTTCAACCTCACTACTTTCGCCATTCTCAGAGCCTCCAGAGCAGCTGAATGGTACGCGTCTATCAAGCCCCTCACACCGAGCTTGACTCCTCCAAAGTATCTTGTAACCACCACCGCTACATTTACAAGTTCCATCTCTCTTATAGCGCCAAGTATCGGCATCCCGGCACTTCCTGATGGTTCACCGGCATCTGAGTACCCTTCGCTTATCTGTCCGTTTTCAAATACCCGAAAAGCCCAGCAGTTGTGAGAAGCGTCCTGAAATTCTCTTCTTATCTTTGATATAAACTCCTTCGCATCTTCTACAGAATCGCATCTTGACGCTGTCGCTATGAAGATCGATCTTTTCACGTTTATCTTCGCTCTGACGATATCTTTTATCGTTTTTATCTCCATATTCTCACTTCCGTTTCTAAATTCTCTCCAAAGCTTTCGTATATCTTCTTTCTCACAACTTCTATGAGCTTTAGGGCGTCTTCAAATTTCCCGTCTCCTGCGTTAACTAAAAATCCAGCATGCTTTTCTGATATCTTCATCCCGCCGATCGAGAATCCTTTAAGTCCAAGCTTTTCTATAGCACTTCCAACATAAAAGTCTGGCTTTGGTCTTTTGAAAAGACTCCCAGCGCTCCTTTCAAAGATCGGTTGTTTTTCAAGCCTTCTTTTTAAATACTCTCTCATTCTCTTGTAGATTTTCTCAGAAGAGTTTTTTTCAAGCTTTAAGGCGGCTCTTAGAATTATTCTGTTTCCAATATTTGTTTTTCTGTATGACATTTCAAGATCGCGCGGCGAGAATTTCTCTATCTTTCCGTCATCATAAAGCTCTACCCATTCGAGGATATCTTTCATCTCTTTCCCGTAAGCCCCGGCGTTCATGTAAATCGCCCCGCCAAGGCTTCCAGGTATTCCATAGAGCTCTTCCATTCCAGATAATCCAAAGCTCGCAGCTATTTCGCAGAGCCTTTTTAGAGCAATTCCGCTCTCTGCAACCAAGAGATCTCCACACACTTCAAAAGCGCTTAATCTTTCCATCTTCAAAACAAATACATCTAGCCCATCATCCGATACGAGAAGATTCGTTCCAAGTCCCATTATTCTGAAGTCTTCACCACTCGATTTCAGGATATCCAGAGCCCTTAAAAGAGAGTTTGAAGAGTTCGGAATAACGAGAGCTTTTACCTTTCCCCCAACTTCTATGCTTGTGTGCTTTGACATCTTCTCGCCAGGGATCACTTCTGAGCCTGATAGGTATAACTTTTCTAAGATTTTCAAAACGATCACCTCATGTTTTCTGAAGGTGCAGAGCATCTGATAAAATTTTACCATCAGCTTGCTAAAAAAGCCCCCTGCTTGAGGGGGCAAAAGGGGAGGATCTATTTTTAAGAGGCCTTTTGTTGTTAGACTGGTTATATGTCTAAAAAGTTTAAAAAGAGGTGAGTGATTTTGAAGATAGCCATAGCTATAGATAAGGTCTTGGATGAGAACAAAAAGAAGATGTTAAATTCTGTTAGAAAAGCTCTCTCAAAAGAGTATGAAGTAGGAGTTGTCAAGTTCGACGAGAATTTCATGAGAAATATCAAGAGTTATGACCTTGTTTTCAACATGTCAACATCTGGAGGGAAGGACACACGGCAGCTTCACGTACCAGCTGTCTTAGATCTGATGGAGATTCCTTACACAGGAGCCCCAGCCTCAACACACGCTCTTTGCATGGATAAATCCTTCACTAAGGCGATCTTAGAAAAATGTGGAATAAGCACAGCTGGATTTTTCGTCGTACATCCTCGCGAGAAAATTCCAGATCACGATCTCAAATATCCCCTGATAGTCAAACCGATAAGGGAGGGAAGCTCGAAAGGATTGAGAAAAGATTCTGTTGTGAGCGACAGGGAGAGTCTTGAAAGAGCCGTCAGGTGGATACACGAAAATTTCAATGAAGCCGCTTTGGTTGAGGAGTTCATAGATGGAAAGGAAGTCACGATAGGACTTTTAGAGGAAGAAGATATCTTGAGAGTTTTTCCGATAATTGAGATAGATTTTTCAAATCTCCCAGAGGGTGTTGAGAGATTTTACTCTGACAGAGTTAAGAATCAGGGATATGACAGATACGTCATCTATCACATACCAGCAAGATTATCAAAATCAATGGAGAATACTCTAAAAGAAGCGGCAAAAAGAGTTTTCAAAGTGCTCGGGCTAAGAGATTACGCAAGGATGGATGTCAGAATAAAGAACGATAAATACTATGTACTCGATGTGAACTCGCTTCCGCTTCTCGTTCCAGGGTACTCTGACATACTCAAGATGGCAGAAGCTGATGGGCTAAGTTATGACGATCTCGTATTGAAGATAGTCCAGTCAGCTAGAAGGAGATACGGAATATGAGCTCAAAACTAATTCTCATAACCGGAATGTCTTCCTCTGGAAAGACCACCCTCGCATCAAGACTAAGCGACGCTTTGAGAGAACACGGAATTTTCTCTTTTCACATGGACGGAATAGAGTTCAGGAACATGGTTTCAAATCATCTGTTTGATAGGAATTCGATCGAGAAGATGTTCTCGTTCATAAGAAATTTCACAGAAGCTATGAAAGAAAAAGACCTCTTGCTTATCTATTCGCTGGTAGCACACAAAAGATCCCAAAGAGAATCTCTCAAAAGAATTATAGATACTGTTCATATTCATCTTGAAGCACCTTTGAATGTTTTGAAATCCCGCGACTACAAAAGAGTCTATGAGAAGGCTGACATGGGGGAATTTTTCCTTCCTGGATACTCTGAAGGTTATGAATATCCTATAGGTGAAGATCTCCTTTTAGATTCAAGCAATCTAAGCGTTGAGAAAGAGTTAGAATTGGTGTTGGATCTTTTGAAAAATAGGAGGTGGATATGATGTTCGATCTTGCAATAAAGAACGGGCTTGTATACAAAAAGGGAGAGTTTTTCAAAGCGAACGTCTATATAAAGGACGGAAAGATAAGCGCTATAAGCTTGCAGGAATTCGATTCGAAAGAGGAATACGACGCTTCTAACAAATGGGTGCTTCCCGGTTTCATAGATCCGCACGTTCATTTTCACCTGACCGTTGCCAGCTGGACATCCGTCGATGATTTTTACACAGGATCAGTGAGCGCGGCCTTTGGCGGGATTACGACTTTTATAGATTTCATAGATCCGATATCAAACTTAGAAGAACTTGACAGAGCTTTCAAAGAGAGGATGGAACTTGCAAAAGAGAGCGTTGTTGACTACGCGCTCCACTCTACGATAGCAAACCCAACTGATCCGGCTGAAAAAATAGCAAAAAGGAGCAAAGAACTTGGAATGGCGAGTATAAAGCTCTTCACAACGTATTCATCGACTAACAGAAGGACTTTTGATCCTTACATAGACGATCTCTTAGCTTTATCAAGAAATATGGGATTTGTCGTAGTTGTCCATGCTGAAAACGACGAGATAATAAAGAGATTCGAGGGAAAAGATATCCTTCCCAGGGATCATTCAAAATCGAGGCCAACGATAGCTGAGCTCTCAGAAGTCATAAAATTAGCGCAGATCTCCTCATACAGGGAAGGTCAGCTTTACATAGTTCACACATCGAGCGGCCTTACAGCAAAGGAAGTTCTTGAGAGGTTCCCGGATTCTCTCGGATATACACTGATTCTTGAGAGCTGTCCGCATTACTTCTATTTGGACGATCTTTACTTTGCAAAAGAGAACGGCCAGCTTTTCTTGATGACACCTCCGTTGAGATCTGAGGAGGAAGTAGAGCTCTTAAGGGAAAACTTCGATGCGATATACACGATAGGTACGGACCATTGCTCTTTCAAAAAGGAAGAGAAGCTCTCTGGAAAATACACAAGAGAGATCCCTCAAGGGATAGGTGGCGTGGAGTTTTCGTTCGTTTTGATGTACACGCTCTTTGGAGAAGAGGTTATAGATAAGTTCACTGAGAACATAGCGAAAGTCTACGGAATGTACCCAGAGAAGGGAGTTATCGAGATAGGAAGCGATGCCGATATAGTCGTCTTTGACCCTGAGAAAGAATGGGTCATAAAAGATCATCACAGCGCTTCTGATTACAACGTATACGAGGGGTTTGAAGTCAGAGGAAAAGTCATCTCAACGATAAGCAGAGGAGAGTTTGTCGTCAAAGATGGAGAGTTTGTGGGAAAGAGAGGAAGGGGAAAATACATAAAAAGAGAGGAGATATACTGGTGAGAAAGAGCCCCTTTCGGGGCTCTCATTTTTCTTTGAACTTTTCAGCTACGATTTTGTAAGCCTCTCTGAAAGGAACGCCTTTTCTGACAAGTTCGTAAACTCTGTGCGTTGCGAAGATCTCATCGTCCATCATATCAGAAGCCGCCTTTTTATCTACTGACATGTTTTTGAAAACAACGTCCATAGCCCTTATCATATCGAGCAATATATCGAAAGTTTCAAAGACGACTTTCTTTAAAAGCTGATAATCTCTGTGATATCCCATTATCATGTTGGAGATGATGCTCATCACAAAGATCTCGTTTGACAAGACTCTGTGATGATATCCCCTGACAAGTTCTAAGACATCGGGATTTTTCTTCTGGGGCATTATGGAGCTTCCGGTTGTTATTCTCACATCGAGCTTTAAGATTTTCAGAAAGCTCAAGAATATGATATCCGTTGAAAATCTGTTAAGGTCGAGCGATATCTGAGAAAGAGTGTGCATAATCATCCCTTCGAACTTTCCGCGGCTGTTCTGCGCGTATATCGGATTTTTTTGAAGCTTTTTAAATCCCAGCTTTTTAGCAGAATACTCCCTATCTATATCCAAAGGTATTCCGTATCCAGCTCCAGTTCCGAGGGGCGATTGGTCGGTGATATCCATCACAGCTTTTAAGAATCTCAGATCGTCTTTCAGAGAATCCACCAAAGCTTTTGACCAGGTTTTAAAATCAGTTGGCATCGCTTTTCTTGTGTGAGTGAACCCGGAGAACTGGACTTTTCCGTATCTTTTCGAAAAATTCCTTACAGAGGCTATGAGACTTTTCACCGATTCTGAGATATTAGTGAGAATTTCCCTGTAGTAAAGCCTGAGCGCTGTCAGAACTTGGTCGTTTCTCGATCTTGCCGTGTGGATCTTTTTTCCGATTTCTCCAAGCTTTTCAGTTAGGAAATTCTCTATCACGGTGTGGCAGTCTTCATCTTCAATTCTTATCTTCACTTTCCCATCTTCGTAAAGCTTTAAGAGATCGTCCAGAGCGCTTTTTATCTTTGAGAGCTCTTCATCACTTAAGATCCCAGCTTTATGAAGAACTTCAGCGTGGACTTTCGACGCTTTTATGTCGTGAGGGAGTATCCTCATATCTAAGATGTAGTCATCACCAGTTGTAAACTTTTCAACGAAAGAATCGACATCATACCCTTTATCCCAGAGCTTCAAAGCTGTTTCCTCCATCTGTAAGGATCTTTCTCTCTGAGTACCAAGTAATGAGCTTTGAGTCTTAACGAGTGTATGTTTATGAACCCCTTCGAATCGAATGCGTTAAATCCGCCTTCAACATCCATGCTCGAGAGATCCCTATCGTAAAGCGATGTCGGGGACTCTCTTCCGACCGCCGTGACGTTTCCTTTGTAAACGGAGACTATCACCCTTCCGTCAATCGCCTCCTGAGTTTTTTTGAAAGCAGACATCAGAAAGTCCATCTCTGGTGAGAACCAGAATCCGTTGTATATGAGCTCTGAGAATTTCGGAATGAGCATGTCTCTGAGGTGCATGACTTCTTTATCCATCGCTATTCCCTCTATATCCCTGTGAGCTTCCCAAAGGATCGTGGCTCCGGGAGTTTCGTAAACTCCCCTTGACTTTATCCCTATGAACCTGTTCTCGACCATATCGACTCTTCCAACTCCGTTTTTCTTTCCTATCTCGTTAAGGTATTCAAAAAGCTCCAGCGGATCTTCCTTAGTCGTTCCGTCGTTTAGATTCACCACTTTTATAGGCTTTCCATCTTTGAAATGTATCTCAAGGAGCGTTTCCTCATCTGGGGCATCTTTTGGGCTTGTTGTCATCGAGAACACGCTTTCATCAGGCCGATACATCGGATCTTCCAAAACCCCAGCCTCGTGTGATATGTGCATCAAATTCTCATCCTCGCTGAGTGGTTTCTCAACGGTCGCTTTGACGGGTATTCCCTTCTCTTTCGCGTAAGCTATCAGGTCCGATCTTCCCTTGAAGCGGCTCAGAAATTCTGCGTCTTTCCAAGGAGAAATGATTTTAAGGAACGGATTTAAAGCGGCGTAAGCCATTTCAAACCTGACCTGATCATTCCCCTTGGCTGTCGCGCCGTGAGCTACATACTCAGCCCCTTCTTTTTCAGCTATCTCGACTTGGCGCCTTGCTATGAGAGGCCTTGCGAGGGCCGTGCCGAGGAGGTATCTTCCCTCGTATATCGCGTTTCCCATCATCGCAGGGAATATGAAATCCGTTACGAACTCTCTTCTGAGATCTTCCACGTAGACTTTTGAGGCTCCCGTACTCAGAGCTTTCTTCTCGATCTCATCGAAATCTTCGTCCTGGCCGACGTTCGCCACGAAGGCTATCACCTCAAACCCCTTCTCGACGAGCCAGCTCAGTATGACGGAAGTGTCGAGCCCCCCGCTGTAGGCGAGAACTACCTTCTTCATAACCCCACCTCCCCTGATTGATGCGTATTTTAGCACAGACGCTTCTTTGAGTGTTGTGGTAAAATGCGACTGGATTGTGAGAAGAGGAGGTGATAAATAGTGATCGGAACATTCAAAGGAGGAGTTCACCCACCTACCAAGAAAGAGTTGGCGAAGGACAAACCGATCGAAAGAATGGAAATACCCGATACGGTCTACGTATACACGGTTAACCACGCCGGTGCACCCGCAAAAGTAGTAGTTGAAAAAGATCAAGAGGTCAAAACTGGCCAGGTGATAGCAGAACCCGGTGGATTCATATCCGCGTTCATTCATTCTCCGGTGACTGGAAAGGTCATCGATATCAAGAAGATGTATCACCCGATAATGGGAAGACCCGTAGATACGGTGGTGATTCAAAAAACCTCCGATGACGATTGGGAGCTTTTGGAAGGTCACGGAGATTACGAGAAGATGGACAAAGATCAGATAATCGACTTGATAAAGAGAGCTGGAATAGTCGGTATGGGAGGAGCGATGTTTCCTACCCATGTAAAACTGAGCCCACCTCCAGATAAAAAGATCGATACCCTGATAATAAACGGTGCCGAGTGTGAACCATATCTGACGATAGATTACAGAACTATGATAGAGAGAACGGACGATCTTCTGGCGGGAATAAAGATCATAAAGAAGGTTTTAAGCGTTGATAGAGTCTACATAGGTGTTGAGGACAACAAAATGGACGCTATAAAGAAGCTAAGAGAGAAAATGTCATCAGAAGGAATAGAAGTCGTCCCGTTGAGAACCAAATACCCCCAGGGATCTGAAAAGCATCTCATATACGCGATAACCGGAAGGAAAGTTCCGCGCGGAGGACTTCCGATGGATGTCGGAGTCGTAGTTCAAAATGTCGGAACGTCAGTTGCCATAAAAGAAGCTGTTGTCGATGGAAAACCGCTCGTTGAAAGAGGACTCACGGTAACCGGGGAAGCTGTCGAAAATCCTGGAAACTTCATCGTCAGGATAGGAACACCGGCGAAATTCGTCCTGGATCACGCCGGTTTGAAAGAGAGTGTTGAGAGGATTCTCTTTGGCGGACCGATGATGGGAATAGCCC
>WGAO01000038.1 GCA_015489065.1 Thermotogaceae bacterium
AGGTACTGCTTCTCCAAGGGAGGGAAGTATAATATTAGATGGAAAGGTCTATATGGCCGTTATAGGTCGAGATAACATAGCTGTACAATACTCCGAACCGTTGAGGCTGTACACGGATATACCGGTAACCTATAGAGTGTTCTTTATGAAAGTTACACCAAGAGGGGTGGAAGGTGAGATAAAGCAGGAAAGATTTTCATCGAAAGATATAAAGCAGCGCAGTGGTGGGGATTATTATGTGGAGTTTAAATAAGGGGTGATGTCCCTTGAAAAAGATTTTCCTGGTTTTTCTCATATTTATTTGGATTGTGGGACTTTCATATCCGTTAAGATTGCTCGTACACAACAGTCTTAATATGGATGTTTGTAAGTTAACTAAAGAAACCATTACAAGACTAAATCTAAGCACAATGATGGAAGTTGATTGTGATAACACAAATGTAGCGAGCATGAGAGACTACATATACAAAAGAAGCCTTTGGGAAAGATATGACTATGTTTTAGATTTTTCTGGGAGTGATAACAGCATAGATCTGAAATACATATTCACAGTTACACGAGAAGTAGTTTTAGATAATATGGTTGAAGATCTTAAACGCGATTTTCAGAAATTTATACTAAACGCGATATTCAACAAAACTTTCTTCAGGGTAAAAGCACTTTCAAGTGGATATATTTATCTTCCAGAAATATTCAATGGTGTGAGATTTTATGCATATCGAGTTTATGAAAAGATGACTACTCTATATGAAGAGAAAACTCGTGGAATTCTGGATTCTTTCAATGATAATATTTGTAAAGAACCTAAGGAACCTGATGAACAATACAAATATAAAGTCTGTCAAATAATTGACAGGTTCGGTAATCCTATGAGATTTGGAGAAGATTATCTTGTGTTTGTTAAGCCGCTCAACTCATTTAACGGAGAAGATATTTACAAATTTCCCATAGATTACGGGGTGGCTCTTACTAAGGTCAGTGAAATCGACACAAGTACGGGAAAAGCTGTGAGGGTTGATCCACCTGATTACACGAAAGTAAGTTTTGTGGTCTTTTACAAGTTGAGAAATACCGATCTTTACGAGAGTAAAGGGCCATTTAAAGTCAGAGGCGATTACACCGAAAAGACTATTCCAGAAATCTCTGGAGGAGAACTCATCGTTGCGGTATGTAGTGAATGCTCTGATGATATTCGCAGCATAGACGATTTGGAAAATGTGAGATTCTACAATATAAAGACTTTTGTTTGTCCGGTTGTCGATGTGCCTAATGAGATACATTTTGAACCATCTTCAAGGAAATTGTTTGTTCATGTCCCTGATATTTACAACAGCGCGTATCTATTAATAGATGATACTTGGGATCTGAATGGAAGGAGAGTTGAGGGAGGATTTGAGTTTGATATTCCAGATGAAATTCCATTCAGGAAATACCAGGCTAAATTCATCTTTAGTTTCCATACGAATGGTAAAGATCTATGCGTTGTTAGAAAACCGGTGAATTTGATAGTTGAGAAAAATGAAAGGAACGAGCTCTCACTCTATACTGACAACCTGAGATATCTAGCTTGTTTGAAAGGTAAAACCGTTTATGTTGGGAGTGATGAGGACAGATTGGTAGCAATACCAATAGGCAGCAGAAGCAGGAATATAATTGAAGACAGTCTTGAAAGAGATGGATTTGTTGGCAATGACAAATTTGGAGTTTTCTACACCAAAGAATTAGTCGGTGGAAAAAGCTCAATTCTTCTGTTCAAAAATGGGAAAAGATTCAAAAGATTGGAAATAGATGGATACCTGAAGTCGCTTAGAATCTGTTCAAAATATCTTATGGCTATGACAGAAATAAAGGGGACGAAAATGCTTTACGCGTTTGATTTAAATGGAAATAGAGAACTTGTAAAGAATGTTGGGGATGTCTCTTGGATAGATTGTTATGGGGATAATTTCTACTTCAGTGAAACCACTCAAATTTGCAAATTATCGAAAGGTTTTTTTGGATATTATCAATCGTGTAAAAATCTTGCGGATAACATAATAGATGCCTTTAAGGTTATAGATACCGATAGTTTCCTGGTTGTCGAGAAATGTTGTACGAACGAGAATCAAGTGAAACTCTACGAAAACGGAACTCTGTCGAACTACTGGATGTCTCCCGGCGATATGAAAGATTTCGAGTTTGTAAAGTATGAAAATGGGAAAGAGTATTTCTATCTGTTTTCTGACGGCGGTATAGCACTTATAGATCTATCAGGTGAAGTAAGATACAACACAACTTTTAGGGAATCTCTCAGCGGAATGGAGTATGTAAAACATGTGGTTGATGATATGAAGAATGTTTGGGTTGTTTATCAATCATATGACGGAGGAAGGTTCAAGATCTTAAAGCTCACGCGCGGAGGAATTGATAGGGTTAGAACACAGGAGATCCGAGGAGAATTTGTGGACATGATATACTGCTCAGGCAGAGTGGTTTTGATTTATAAGCTTCAAGAGAATTATTACTATGTTGAAATGTAATTGGGAGGTGGCAAGGTGAAATTTAGTTATATTTTAGCAGCGGTACTTGTTTTAATCTTTGCACTTTCAGGCTGTGAAAGTACAAACGATGCAGAGCTGAATGTGAAGGACATTTACGCAGTTAATGAAAGCGGGAAAGCTGATGTTGAGATAAATGTGGTGTTTAATGAGGATGCGGTGTATTACAGAATCGAGATCATATCAAGAGATGATGATAACAAGGTTGTTTCGTCGTCATCAGGTTACAAAATTTTGAAAGGCTCAGAGGTCAGATTCCCCTTTTATTTGCCAGCGGGCTCATACACAGTTCGGCTTACTATCTACGAATATTCCGGAAGATCTTTTGTGGTATCTAGAGACTTTGATGTCGTTGGGTAATGTTGACAATTTTTTCGAATGTTATGGTATAATCCCTTATCGAAGATTTTGGGGAAAAACAAATTCCATAGGAAGGGAGGTGTCCTGTAACCCATGAGGGTGAACAGGGTGAGTATGAGGTACTTTAAGTATGTAGGTTTAGTCGCCGCCGTCGCAGTTTTCATGATAGTAGTCCTCTCGGGTTGTCAGCAACAGCCAGCTCAACCACCAACAGTCTCAGTATTGAGCATTAGTGACAACAGTGTCCTTCCGGGAGAAGAGGTTACGCTGGTTATAAACGCTGACGACTTCGAGAAATCACAGCTGAAATATCAAGTAATGGTTGGACCGTGGGAGGTAGCCAGCGGAACCATAGCTCCGGAACAGTTGGGAAAACCCATAGAAATAACATTCAATGCTCCTAAAAAGTCGGGAAACTACTCTATAACAGTCTTTGTGATAAATGAAGCAGGAATTAAGGCAAAAGACAACTCGATGTCTCTTACAGTTGAAAGACCGGCTCCTGAAATACTCGAAGCTGAGCTGGACAAGACTGAAGCGACTCTTCCCGTTGGCAAGAAGTCTGTGGATGTAACTCTTACGTTTAAAGCGTCGGACACTTCGGGAGAGGTGGAATATCTTAACTACACAATAGAGGTAAACGGAGCTGATACAGAAAGCGGAACAGTTGCGAATAACGAGCCAAAATCGGTTACACTCACGATAGATAAGCTTGGAGAAAATAAGATAAAACTGATCGTCTCCAATGGAGGACCGAACACCGCTGAGAAAGAGTTTGTTTTCAAGTTGAACGGAAGTGTGTACATCATCAATAAAGACAACAAATTCGTGATAGGAAAAGCTAATAAATCCATAACATTCAAGGTTTGGTACAAGATGGGACCTGAGGATCCCACACCAAGCACGATGGTCTGGGCTATAAAAGATGCTAGTGAAGATGTGATAGAAGCTTCTGGTACAGTTCCATACACATCTGAATACTTCAACGAATACGGGGAATACAATGACTTCACAATAGACTCCTCTACATTTACCGGACTTCCTGCTGGAGAATACCGCCTGTGTGTGAAATTCCTCGATTCAGACGGTAATCTCATAGGAAGTGCAAAGAAAACCTACGATAAGCCTATATACTACTATCAAGATGCTGCTATGAGCTTGGATTATGTTTCTGTCCCGGCTACTAACACTGATGCAACCGATAATGTTTATGATGGAACTAAGGGATTTGACAAGATCGAGCTTAAACTTGATACCAGCAATTCAGCAAGTGAACTGCTTCTTAAAGGTGTTAAGGTTAAAGTAGACGGATTCAAGTGGCAGGAAGTGCCATCATTTACGATTGATGGTACATCCAGCAAGATTGGAGATTTCTACTATGTTGAACTTCCAGCTACCTTGGTCTTCAGCGTTGATAAGCTCGTTGACGAGGCAACTGAGCTGAGCGATGCCACATTCGTTACAGAGCTTTCCCTCGCTGACGATTTCTCCACGGAAGCTTCTTACCACTTGGCAAAAGCCATAGACTCAATGCCGCCAAGAGTAAATAACTTTATCGTTACAATGGATACTATAAGAACGGCAAGGGTTAACTATGTCATAGATGATGCTAATTTCAAAGCTGCCACAATTACCTTCTTCATAAAGGATGGAGAAGAATTCACCCCAGTGGCTACAGAACCTCTTGAAGCAGGTGCTAAGACGAAGGTAGTTTCTATGTCTAAATACTTTGATAAATCAGAGCTTTACTACTCCTGGGAAGTAGAAGATGTAGTTGGAAATGAAGTTTCCACCCCAGTTGAAGATGCTCACTTCCAGCTTGACAACGGCGTTGGCAGTGTTGAGGTTAAATGGCTTACCTCAGGAATATCCAGCGCTTCTACAACTTACCTAAACTCCACGCCGGTTACCTTGCAGATAATTGCTGAGGATGCAAATGGTGTTGCACCTGGAAACATATCCGTTGAAGGTCCTGAGGGTCTTGAAGTTGCAACCGAGTCCAACACCACTGGAAATAAAGTTACCATGACCTTGGCGATATCCACAGATAGCACTGCTCAAATAAACGCCTCTGGTCTTGAAATAAAAGTAAAGGACAATGTTGGAAATACTGTAGTAATGCTTATGAATGGCTCAGAAGTTGCCACGGACACTCTGTACTTCCCGGAGGCTACGCTTGTTATAGATGTTTCATCTCCTACTATAGAGGCATCTTCGTTTGAAACCAACGGTAACTTCTCCATTACGGTAAATGAAGATTATCCTGATAAGGTCACCATAGAAGCTTCTGTAAACGGAAGTGGTTTCAAGGAGGTTTACACCGGCTCTAAATTTGCAGGTAGATTTACAAAAGCAGATTTCACAAACGCTGGGCTTGCTGCTCCTGATAACGATGAAGTTGATCTTTTCATAACTGTCTACGATAAAGCTGGAAATTACGCTACAGGAACTACAAGTGCTACGCTCGACCTCGTTCCACCAGAACTTGAAGGAACATGGCCGCAGACATTTGAGATAACCAGAGATAGCTCACTCGTTAAAATACACGCAGCTGTCAAGAACAGCGAAGGAGCAAAGCTTGACCTGTTCTCCATAAGTGGAGGAGATTACGATCAAATTGATGTTGTAGATTGCATAGGTCCTGATGGGAATTCGTTAGGTAAAACTTCAGGAGTATCTGGAAACTCGTTTGTAGTGGACATCGATGATGCCACGGAAGCAACGCTCGTTCTAACATTCAAAAACGACGCAGTTCTTGATGCGGCTCTTGCTAACATGGAAGTTCAGATAAACGCTTACGATAACACCTATCCATCCCAGAAAGTTGCAACGGCTCTTATTGACTACTCTGATGTCATGGCAAAGAAAGATTACATAACAATAGACCAGATCCTCACAAGTGGTGCGACAAGTGGTGCTATCTTCTCTGTTGACGCTGCTACCTTGACATTTGATGAAATCCTTGGCGTGGATGCTTCTTACGATTACTACACCGATTCTTACGCGTTTGCTTCTGATACATCCAACGCTTCAATAGTAGTTGAAGATGGAGAAGCTACGCTGACTATTGGAAAAGTTAAATTTAAGATGGCTTGGAATGATGGAACGGTATGGTACCCTGAGCTTGCAAACTTGCAATGGACTGGACTCTCTGCCATGAAACTGGACGATTACGTGCCAGAAGTATTCAATCCAGATAATGTGTTGAGTGGAAACGATGTTCTTTCTGAAATCGGCGGTGTGTACTACTGGGATCTCACAAGAGCTACGCAAATAGTTCTCACGCTTCCTAAGATTGAATCGATTGAATGGGAAAACAGCATAGATGCTCCGGCAACATTCAACATAGATGCATATGTAAATGGTGCGGATACTTCTTCGGACTTTAATACTATTAGCGATGCAACTTCGTTGAAGTTAGTGATTGACTATGACGGCAAAACGTTCTCCAGCACTGAATACAAATACCTCACAAAAGTTGCTACGGTAGCTGCTGATGTTTACAATGATGTATTTGAAGGTGGAGAAGTTGCAAGATCCGTGCTGAATGTCAACGCAATGCCATTTATGGACGAGTATGCGCTGCAGAAAGCGACGTTGACTGACGCAACTCTTGTGGCTGGAGCGGGAGCAAACGCTACACTGACAATAAATCTTGAATTTGAGTTCAATGGAGTAGATCCGAATGATGTATCATTCATCAATCTTGGTGATGTCGATGCGACAAATACTGGTGATAATAGCTCATTTGCGATTAGTGGACTTGTTGACGCAACAATAGTTGGAGTAGATACAGTTGTGGCAACATTTACAACAGATTCAACTGTGACAGCGGATACTGCAGCAACTGTGAATTTTGTCAAAGACACTATCAAATTCGAATTCAGCAAAGACGGAGCTAACTTCTGGGTAACGAACTTCAACAAGGCAGTATCCAACGAGTAATAATTGTTCCAAAGCTAGCCCCGCCCTCTCTGGGCGGGGTTTTATTTTGCCCCCGTCTTGATATAATCCCCATGGAGGTGAAAGTCTTGATAAGCTACGAAACGAGAGTCAAGATAGACGAGCTCAAAAAAAAGCTAAGCG
>WGAO01000039.1 GCA_015489065.1 Thermotogaceae bacterium
AGCTGCAGAAGAGCATTAGATATAAGTGACATTTTCGATCATCAGGAATTTAAAAAGATCTGCAACTACATATCCAAAGAGCAGATGAGCGCAGTGATAGCCACGAGTCATTTTGTGACAAAGGAAATATATAGATGTGTAAAATCCCTAGGATGGAGGATCCCAAAGGACATTTCAGTAGTAGGTTTTGACGACATAGATGAAAACGAGCTTTTCGATCCACCTGTAACGGTTATCAAACAACCCGTTTCTCTAATAGGAAAAGCTGCAGCAACTCTTTTGCTCGAGAGAATAGATAAGGATAACTCCCCACTTCAATCTGTAGTCTTCAAAGCCGAGCTCATCGAGAGAGCTTCTGTAAAAAATATCACAAAATAATCGGGGGGATTATCCCCCCGATTGATTTTCATACAACTCCTCTAGCTTCCATCGCCTCTACTATTCTTCTTAACGCTACCGTATATGATGCTTCCCTGGAATTCACCTCATAGCTCTCCATCGCTTCGCACATCTCTCTAAAAGCTTTTGACATCTTCTTGTCTAGCTTTTCCACAACTTCTTCTTCGTCCCAATAATATCCCATTCTATTCTGAACCCACTCAAAATATGATACGGTGACACCACCGGCATTTGCCAATATGTCTGGAAGTATAAATGTCCCTTTATTGTAGAGGATTTCATCTGCTTTTGGCGTGACCGGACCGTTGGCTAGCTCAACAATGTATTTCGCCTTGACTTGATCGGCATTTTTCTCAGTTATCACTCCCTCAAGCGCAGCTGGAACGAGTATATCCACATCCAAGGTGAGGAGCTCTTCATTCGTTATTCTCTCAGCACCGGGAAAATCTACAACTGATCCAGTTTTCTTTTTGCATTTTATAACTTCTGGAATAGGAAGGCCACCCGGATTGTATATACCACCTTTTGAATCTGAAACAGCCACAACTTTGGCGGAATTCTCATACAAGAACTTTCCTATAAATGATCCAGCATTTCCAAATCCCTGAATCGCAACAGTTTTTCCCTCAAAATTCGTGCTGTTCAATTTAAGAGCTTCCCTGAGAACGAAAAATCCACCTATTGCCGTGGCATATTCCCTTCCTCTGGATCCCCCAAGTATGAGAGGCTTTCCAGTTATCACACCTGGCGCTTTTCTTCCGGCAAGCTTCTCATATTCATCCATCATCCAAGCCATTATCTTTGGATTTGTATACACATCCGGGGCCGGGACATCTTGATCTGGACCAATGTACTTGTAGATCTTATCCATGAACCCTCTAGATAATCTCTCAAGCTCTCCCTCAGAGAGCTGTTTTGGATTTACCTTCACTCCGCCTTTTCCGCCACCGTAAGGAAGGTCCAGCAAGGCGTTTTTCATGCTCATCCAGGCTGATAGCGCCATAACCTCTTCTTTGGTAACTTCCCAGTGATATCTTATTCCTCCTTTCGCAGGGCCAAGGGCTGTGTTATGCTCCGATCTCCAGCCTCTGAAAACTTTCACGGTTCCATCATCCATTCTAACCGGGATAGACACTTCTATGACTCTTTCAGGTTCTCTAAGAACATCTACAACATGTTCCGGCAACTCTAGGACACTCGCTCCTTTCTCAAGTTGATTAAGGAAAATCTCGTAGGGATTCACAGTCGATCACCCTCCATTTGTTAGAATTTTCACTAACTCCTACGAATAAATTCTAGCAAATACGGGAGAAAATCGAAAAATGAGATATGAGGAGAATAAGAAGAATTTATGGGAATATCCGCTGATAACTGCTATTATTTCCGATTTTCACATGGGAAGTTCTTCACCATGTACTATGTCTAAATCATAAAATGCAACGGAAGATGGATCAAATATGAGATGTACGGTTCCTATGGGACCGTTTCTCTGTTTCCCGATTATTATTTCGGCATCGTGAGGTTGGTGAATCTTTTCGGTTTTTTTGTAGTACTCGTCTCTATATATAAATATCACCGTGTCTGCGTCCTGCTCGATCGCCCCGGATTCTCTCAGATCGCTGAGCCTCGGACGTTTATCTTCTCTTTGCTCAACTGCCCTTGAGAGTTGTGATAGAGCTACCACCACAACATCTAGCTCTCTTGCAAGGAGCTTAAGAGACCTGGATATCTCTGAAATCTCCTGCTGTCTACTGTCTCTAGACCTTCTCAGGTGCATGAGCTGAAGATAATCGACGAATATGACTTCAACTCCAAACTCTTTTTTCATTCTCCTAGCTTTTGCTCTCATTGTTCTTGGATCAAGCGAAGGCTCATCATCAACTATTATTGAGGATTTGTAAACTTTCTCGGTTGCAACTGTCAATCTATCCCATTCGTCCGGTGAAAACATTCCCGTTCTCAATTTGTGAAGATCAACTCTCGCTTCCATAGCCAAAAGCCTTTGCGCTAATTGTTCTGCTGACATTTCAAGACTGAATATACCAACTGGAACAGCATATTTGACTGCCATGTTTCTGACGATACTAAGGGCAAAGGCAGTTTTACCAACAGATGGTCTTGCAGCCACTATGACAAGATCGGATGTATGAAATCCGGTTGTCAGTTTATCTAGCTCTGAGAATCCAGTAGGAATTCCGGTAACAAGAGCTGCCGTCATGTCCAAATCGTCTGCTCTCTCTTGTATCTCTTCAAGCTTCTCAAAGACATCATGCATGATATCTTTTATATGGGAGTAAGTCTTTGTAGCTCTTGACTCCGCTATCTCGAATATCATCCTCTCTGCGCTGTCAAGTATCTCGTCAACATCACCTTCTTCAGAAGCAACTTCTACTATACGGGATGCCGCACTTATCAAGCTTCTGAGAATGGATTTATCTCTGACTATCTTAGCGTAATGTTCAGCATGTGCAGAAGTTGGTACTATATCGGCATATTTGGCGATCTCAAGTTCCCCGCCGACTTCATCAAGTTTCCCTTCAACTTTCAACTTCTCTGAAACAGATATGACATCTATCGGCTCCCCTTCATCGAACAGTTTCTCTATAGCCGAAAAAACCGTCTTATTCTTAGGAAAGTAAAAGTCATCAGCTGATACTATCTCAATTATGTCATTTACTATTGATGGATCTATGAGTATACTGCCTATTAAAGCTTCTTCAGCTTCCTTGCTATGGGGTGGTGTTCTCACAATATCACCTCACATGAGTCCCAAATTGTATTCACCACTGAGCATGTCGTAGTTAAATCCCTTGCCCTTCCAGTCATTTACGGAGAAGCTTAAAAATATTCTAGAAAACGAAATCCCATCACCAGTCATTCTACCGCTCAGATCCAGGCCCATACTCCAGCAATGCAGATCTTTCCTAAGAGACAGTGAAAAATTGTAAGAAGAAAGATCCAAATTTTTGAAATTCATACCTAACTTTAGTTTAACAGCCGGGTCTAACTTCGAAGTCGTTAGAGAATAACTGTAAGTAGTTTTTGAATCTCCCGATCCCATAGGATTGCTGTACTTAAAAGAGAAAATATTCTTCAGACCTGAGAAACTACTCACCACTTTTGTGGAAAAATAGGTTAACTTCGATTCGTTCTTTGAGAAATTGTATTTCGCAATTCCGCCAACGCTTGATATTGGAAATCCAAGGAGATTAAGATACCTGGCAGAAAACTTATCAACTATCTCTTTTATTGGTATATCCTCATAAGGAAAATATGTGAAATTCATAGAATTACTCATGTTTTTTTTCTTGTAAGACTGAGCCAAAGCGAAGGTAATTTTGTCAAAAGCTTTCTCCTGATCGTACCTGTATCTAGTGGATGCGGAAAATGAAAATGAAAAATCTCCTATTGAAAAAGAGCTGTTGGCTTTCAAATCGGGATAAGAAAATTTTGGATTTTTTGATAAAAAATCATATCCACTGCTTGCTGATATCGACAGTGGAATCACTGGAAAAGAAAAAGAGCTTGAAATACTCATTTTATTCTGTGCGGAATTTTGAGACAATTTCTCCTTCCCGGAATACTTGGCTGATCTCACATAACTCAAACCACTTGAAAAAAACGGGATTTTCAGAGAGAGACCATATTTTTCGAAATCATTCAAGGTTTTGCCTATATAATCCTGATCCTTTTTTAGATCAGTTGAAAGAGAAAAGGATCTCTGGGCATTCAGGGAAAACCATTTCCATTTCATGCTTTTGTTGTAGACAAAGAAAGAGGTCGTCTGTTTAAAAGTGTAATCTTTCAAATTTCCAGGAGTAGCGCTATAAGTCAAATCTGCGGAAGTTTTCACACCTGTGCCTATAAACTTGATTATAGATTTTGAGTAGCTCGCACTTAATTTACCGCTTCCCATAACCTTATCCATGTTGCTTAAAAAAGTGCCATCTTTATAAGAAAGACTTCCAGAGTGCTTCCAGCTTTTTAAATAGAATTCTCCACCGAAAATTGGAATAACCAACTTTAGTTTTCCAAGAGATATGTTTGGAAGTATCCAACTGACTTTTCCTGAGGAGTAGTATCGCTTGATAAGAAACTTCGCATATCCTTTCTTAAATACTTTTTTGCTTAAAGAGTACTGATAAACCACCGAATTTTTGGATGACGATACTCCAAGAGATCCACCAAAGAGAAACTTCTTCATACTCAGAGAGGTCTTTCCACCTTTCCAGCCAAGAGACAAAGGAAAACTATAAACGCTACCTGACATAGAAAAAGCCTGACTATTTTCTCCCTTAGAATAATCTGCTTTCCAACCATTACTCTGGGTGTGAAATGAGAAAGAAACACCTTTTTTCTTGCTTCCTATTCCAAAACTCATCGATACGGGTTTTGAGCTTTTGAAGAACTGAAAGAAATACGGGAAATACACTACGGGTAGATCGTTTATAAAGACCACAGTATTTCTTGCAACAACATAATCATCGGTTATGTAAGCCTTTTCAAAGGCAACATAATAATGTGGTGGACTTGAAGAACAAGTCGTTATATACGCCCCTGTCAGCTGAAGATTGTCTTTAAACACAATAAGGCTATTTCCAGCAAAATACATGTTCTTCAATTCTTTACCTAACTTTATCTTCATCATACCTATAACGCCTTCCATGTCCTTGGAACTCACTATTCTTGCAACATCAACTATGAAGTCTCTGTCTCTCCTTTTACCAGATGCTTTTCCCATCCCATTAGTGACATTTTTCTTTTTTGTTATTATGAAGACGGCTTTGACTTGAGAGGTGAGCTTCTCTCTGTCGCTACTTATATCCAGATCAGCGTTTTTAATTATGTGAATATCTCCAGAACTCACCACAAAGCTCGCCGTTTTTATAGTTACGCTTCCATTGTTTGTTGAAATAACGCCGCTGACTCTTTCGTCTTGTGATATATCGTTTAAAATCAGGTGAGTTGCGGCTTTCAATTTGTAATCTTTTCCTACACTCGTTGCATTGATAAGTATTATCTGATCCTCATCTATGTAGTACACCGCCTTCTCAGCTACTGCCTTGAGATTTTCCTTCTCGTATATTTCAACATTTCCAGACATAGTAACTACATTTCCTCTGAGAACTGCTACATCTGAGCTTACTGTATATCCAAAACCAGTTGCAGATAGAACAAGGATGATTCCAATACCTATTCTCACCAGGATCTCTCTTATCCTCTGAACGGCTGTCGTATCCACAAAAAGAAGAAGAACAAGGCC
>WGAO01000040.1 GCA_015489065.1 Thermotogaceae bacterium
CTTCCAGTCCTGTTGCTTCTTTTATCGTTACCGCCACATCTAATAGTTCCTCAGCTTCCTTCATTGCTTTTTCTCGGGCTTTAGGATCTATCAAGAAATCGTTTATGATGTAAAACCAATATCCAAGATATTGGAACTTGTATAATCCTTTCTTATCGAAGATCCACAGCATGGTTTATTCCCCCTCTATGCCATCCTGATCGTTATTTTGGATTACTCGAGTTTTCCAATTCACCGTCAGAATCCCTTTCTTTCCCGATATTCCCCATCGATTGAGCTTTACTTCGTACTCTATTACCCCAGCGTTTTCACGCTTCTCGAGATGAATATGAATACTTGCGGCGTGCTCTTTCTCTCTTGAATATCTGGCCTTTCCGTCTTCATTGACTTGGGAAAGAATGATCCCAATGCTCCCGATCTGCGTAGCAACATCCTTTAGTGATCTTATGATGTAGGCGAGTCTTCTCTCTTCACTTTCGAAGCGTCCTTTTGTTGGTACCAGCTGGTCGTAGTCAACAACGAAAACATCCGGATGAAAGAGCCACAGAAAGTCCAGAAGATCTTCAAGGTTCACACTCTCTTTGATCGATAGACTGTTTCCATACCTGTCCAAGAAGCTTTCTTTGTCCTCCTGATTTACATCCTCCCAGTTTTTCTCTTTTTCCATTCCTACCAGCATTCTGAAAAGCTTCTTCTTGGGGACTTCGTAGGTTACATAGAGGGCTTTCTTTGGTGAAAAACTTGCCTTTTCTGGATCAAATATCTCCTCGTTTTTCATGAGCGATAGAAGCATATTCATAGCGAGGGTAGTTTTTCCGCTCTTTGTCTGAGCGGTTATGAGGATAAGGTCTGAAGGATAGGATTTCACATTAACAAATGGAATTATCAGCGGCTCTTCCTTGTCATCCTCCAAGAGCTCTTCTCTTTCATCGTTCAGTGTGAATGACCATCTTTTCTCATTTATCTTCAAGCGAATATCTTTGATATGCTCGGTTAGGTCTTCAAGAGAAATTTTCCCTTCTTTGTACTCATCTATGAGCTGCTCTAAGACTCTTTGTTTGTATCTTTCTTCGAGTATGTTTAGGTTTGCTTCAACTGCAAGGAATGAAGGATCAAAACCATCATTTAAGGATAAAAGGCGTTGATCTTTGCTGAGAATCTCCACCGCTTCTTCTTCCGCCTTTTCTACACCTCCAACTCTGAAGGCACTCTGCAGTCTTTGAAAGACATCCTGATAGTGTGGAAAGTACTCAGGAGGAGTTTTAAGGAGCTTTTCCATAAAATCTCCTGGATCATTGAGAAGTGCCAGGATAACATATTCCTCTGGGCTCATATTGGTGTTATAATCCCTCATAAGGAGTGAGCCTCCTTTCTATAAGTTTTTGAAGGGGTGTGCGGGGAGTGATCCCCGCATTCATATTTTACAGCTTTTCGGATGAGCACCTGTGCCCTTTTGTAGTTCACCCCAAGATAAGAGGACAGCTTTTCAGCATTCCATCCTTCATTAAGTTTTTGACAGATGGTTCTGTATAAGCTTATCGTTATGGCAGATATCATTGTTCTTCCTCCTCTCTGCTGCTTGAGTTGTCAAGGAGTTGCTCCCAGTTTTTGATAAGCTTTTCCTCCTCTTCCTCGCCTGGTTTTCTAAAGCTCATCAGAAAATCTGCAAGATCTTGAAGGCGAAGAGCGAGTCTCTCCATGTGTCTGGATAGAGCCCACCTTTCTGTAAGCGACATGTAGTATTTTGCGTACTCCTTCAATTTCTTATATTCAGTTTTCCAAATTAGTGTGGTTGCTGTGTCCTCGATGAGTTTGAAGATTTGACTGCCGTATTCAGACAGTTCCATCACTTGTTGACTTTCTGCCGTGATATCGTTCTCCTCGTAACTCTTGTCGAGGGATAAGACGACCTCTCGAAGTTTGCTAATCCTTCCTTTGTGCCAGTTCTCGAAGAACTGCCAGTCGAGCTTTATCTTTGTACGCCTTGTTGTGTCTAACACTTCAGAGTGGAACTGCTTCATAGGCTCGTATAACTCAGGGTGGAGTTTGGAGAATGCTTTTAGAAATTCCTCCAGTCTTCTCCATCCATATTCAGCTTTACGGATTATGTTCTGTTTTTGATAGTCGTAGACAGGTTCATCTGGAATGTCTTCTTCCAGATCAACATCATCTTCCTCGAAGTCAAAGATGACCTCTTCATCGTTGGTGATAAGGGCTGAAGAGCTTCGTTCTTTATCACCTGTGCCCTCTTCTTTTTTGTTTTCATGGGAGAGTTCATTGAGAATCTGTACAACTCTTGGCTGGGATATTCCAAGCTCCTGTGCGATCTTTCTTGTGCTGTATCCTTCTCTTGCCATCTCTGTAATTTTTGTTTTGTCTTCTTCGGTTAGCTTTCGGTTGTTCTGAGTCAAGCCAAGTTTTTTCTTCCATTCGCTGATAGTTCTTTCACTTACTCCCAACGCTTCTGCAAAATCTTTAATTCTCCAGTCGGGAAAGTCTCTATACATCTTCATGAAAACTGATATTTTTTCCTCTTTAGTAAATGGAAGCCCGTGCTCAAGGTTGAAAGCCACCTTGAGGGGGTAAATATACTGCTCGTCTACTTCCCAAATTTCAGCGGGTATCATCAGAACTTCTGACTTTCTATAGGCTTCAAGTCTGTGAAAGCCGTCAAGAAGCTCGTATTTTTCGCTTCTTTTTCTTACCACTCTGACGGGTGGGAGTTTCTTTCCTGCGTCAATAATGTCTACAAGATGTTTTACCCAATCTTTTTTTAAGTCCCTTGGCATGAGTCCTATTTCAATGTCTTTGATCTTGATGTACTCTTCATCAATTTTGCGAGCTCCATAGCGCTCGGAAAGAATGTCAGTCATCGTCTCACCTCCTAATTGGTAGGGGCAGGAGGGAGACCCGGCGGACAGGAGTTTGAAAAGGCAAGGGGTTTATGTGATAATTATCTGTGCGTGAGGAAAGAAAGTGTCCTATCCGCCGGGCAAATCTCCTCATTTCTGCCCGGTTTTTTCTTTAACAGCGGTCAGAATAGGCTCGTCTATCCACCCCCTTCTTACAGCTTCCGATTCCACAGCTTTCAAAAGCTCGTCGTCCCAGACTATCGCCCTGTTAAACCTTTTCACCTTTACTCTTCCTGAGGTTTCAAGGTCTGCCAAGAGTTGATAGAGTCTTGAGTAGGCTACTTTCATGGTAGTAGCTACCTCTCGTGTAGTCAAAAACTCACCCCCTTCTGTAGAAAACAGCACAGCATTTAAGCGGCAGTTGTAACCGCCGTGATAACTTCTTTCAGTATAGATTTTTGACAAACCAGAAAATTCGTGATGAAGGTAGACAGACCCCTTTGGTGGAGTACCCGCAGAGGGGGATCCGTTAGTTCTTGGATGTAGATTTCTAAAAGACCTTTCCGTTTCGTTCAAAGACCATAAATCAACCATGTCTTTGCCCTCGACTTCAGCTTTTTCCAAAGTGATATTATACCACATTTTACCTTGTTTTTCTACTTCTATTATCCCTTTACTTATCATATTTTACCACTCACCAAAAGTTCTCTGTAAACTTCCGTTTCATTCGTAGGGCCGAACAATATCCCTTCTCTATAATCTAACCCCGCCATCTTCAAAATTTCCAATGCTACCTTCCAATTTCCAGCTTCTATCTCCTGCTCAAGTGTATCAACAGCCTTGGATGCTAAACGGATCAGCTTATCTTTTGCAGCGTCGTGAACCTCTTTTCTTCTTTGATTGAGCTCTGCGATAAATGCTGGATTTTTATTCTTCCACTTATTCACCGTTTGGCGAGTTACACCAACTCGTAAAGCTACCTCTTCGTCTGTCAGACCTTGAAGTATCAAGTCAATAGCCTGATACTGCTTTTCTGAAAGTCGTCTTTTGTCGTCCATTGTCACTCCTCCTTTCTCATACTACTTTTGGAACAAGAACGCTCTCTCCCGCTATCTTCAAGTAAATCCCCGTCGTTGCGAGCGATTCATGCCCAAGAAGCACCTGGATCTTGTTCACAGGAACGCCCTTCTCTATCAAAAGAACTGCGAAAGTGTGGCGGAGCACGTGCGGCGTTACACGCTTTCTTATCCCAGCTCTTTCTGCGCAGCGTCTCAGCGCCCTTTGTATCGTTCGAGCGGATACTTTTCTTGAGAAAATCCCGGCATCCATAGCCTCTCTTGCAACATCAGCCGGGACGGCTATTATCCGCTCCTTGCTCCCTTTCCCTCTGATCCTTATCCTTGCCGTGCCGCCTGTTATGGATATGTCGTCTTCCTTCAGAGAGAGAAGCTCTGAGATCCTCAAGCCCGTGCTCAGAAGGAACTTAAAAACCGCTCTGTAGTACGGATCATCCACCGCACTTATGAGAGCGTGAAC
>WGAO01000041.1 GCA_015489065.1 Thermotogaceae bacterium
ACAAAACACGTCGATATCTCGTTTTTGGATATCGATAGGTTTGAAAAAGGGAAAGTAGAGATAGAGGGAAATGTAGTTTAGCCCTTGAAGAATTTCTGATTTTCAAGAAGCTGCTCTTTTGGAACATCTTTTAAATACTTTGCTGGAGTTCCAACAACTATAATCCTTGGCGGAACATCTCTTGTCACTACGGATCCGGCTCCTACCACAGCGTCCTCCCCTATCGTTATTCCGGGGAGTATTGTAGCGTTCGCTCCTATCCGCGCACCTCTTTTAAGATGTGGGCCTTTGAAATATTTGAATCTTTCCTCGGTTCTTCCCATAAACATGTCATTTGTAAAAGTCACCATCGGTGCTACAAAACAGTAATCCTCCACTATTGACATTGCTGTTATGTACGCGTTTGTCTCCAGTTTCACCCATTTACCTATCTTGCACTTGTTCTCAACTGCAACTCCTCTTCCCACAATAGTTCCTTCTCCTATCTCCACATCTTCTCTTATAGTTGCAAAATCTCCAACGAACACGTTGTCGCTAAGAACGGCTCCCCTGTATATCACACATCCTGAGCCTATTCTGACATTGTTTCCTATAACAAGCTTTGGAAGTTCCTTTGATTCTGTTACTGCGCTTGCCTTCGCCTTCATGGGTTTTCTACCAAGAATCGTGTTGTCTCCTATCACCACGTTATCTCCTATCACCACTCCAGACTTTATTACCACATTGTGGCCGATTATGACATTCTCCCCGATCTGCACATCGTCTTCTATGACAACATTTTTCCCTATGCTTTTCATGAAATCACCCCCACTTATAATATATGATAACAACTATGATGGGGTTTGTTGACACATTCATCCTATGTGGCGGTCGTGGAATGAGAATGGGAGGCATCAATAAAGGAAGATTGAAGCTCTGCGGAAAGGATTTCGTGAAGATCCTATATGATGAGTTTTCACAACTTGGCGATGTTCACATCGTCGGAAGAGAGGAAGACTTTCCAGAGTATCCCACGCTCAGAGATTACATTGAAAATTCCGGGCCAGTCGGAGGGATTTTGTCAGCTCTTAAATTTTCAAGCACGCAGAAAGTTTTGATAGTTCCATGCGATTCCCCACTCTTTTCAAAAGAGCACGCCTTGTATCTTCTTGATAACATCGATGGTTATGAGATCTCCGCTTTTTTTACGGAAAAACCCACTCCCATTCCAGGAATTTACAGGAAAAATCTGTTTGATGACTTGCGGAAATTTTTCAAAAACGGCGGGAGATCGATCAGTCGGTTCGTTCTATCAAGAAGATCCATATTCATTCATCCACGAAGCTGGATCTCGGTAAAAGGTGTGAATACCCCACAAGAATATTCCGAGATTTTGAAGTTGAAAGGATGTTAAAAAGGAGAGCATAGAAGAGAATATTCATGCCATATCAGAATAATTCTTCATAATAGCGAGTCTCGGCTAAATTCTATGAAAAAACAAGCTTGAATTTCTATCGAATCTTGGGGTAAATTATTGCTCGGAGCAAGCAATTTTTTAAGGGTGATATCGTGGATATGAACATAACTCAGCACAGAATATTGAGGTATGTTTGGAGGAAGGGAAAAACCGTCAGGAAAGAGATCAGCAAAGATCTCGGTATAAACCCGTCCACAGTAACAAGAAATTTAACCAGCCTTGTGGAGTCCGGGATTATCAAAACATTTGGACTCGTTTCGACAAGCAATACGGTAGGTAGAAAGAGCGAACTTATAGGAATAAACGAATGGTGGAAAAAGATAATAGGCATATCCGTAGAGCGCGGGGAGATTACTTCGCTTCTTGTTTCCCTAACCGGTAATGTCATCAAGAAAAAGAGAGATTTCGTGGAAGTGAATTCGAAAAACCTCGTGGATTTAATAGAGAATGCAGCAGGATATTTCAATGGAGAAGGGGATGTAATATCGATAGCGGTTCCTGGAATAGTTTCAAACGGAGTTATCAAATATTCCATGGCGCTCGATATCAAAGATATGGATCTAAAATCAATAATAGAAAAAACCACCGGCAAAAAAGCTTTCATAGCGAACGATGCAAACGCTACATCTGCTAACTTTTCAAATAGAGCAAATGATCTGGTGTGCTTCCTTTTGAGCATTCCCTACAATCTGTCAGAAGAAGTGGGAATGGGTGGAGGAATATGGCTTAGTGGAAGAATACATGTTGGATCTCATGACGCGGCTGGAGAATCCGGAGGTGGTTTCAAGTTAGTAGAAAATGGAGGATCTATTGAAGATCTCAAGTCTGGAAAGTTCCATCCAGAAGATTTCAAAGAGTTCGTAAGGCAAATGGGTAAAAAAGTGGCGATTTTGACGCAGTTCATAGATCCGGAATTAGTTGTGGTAAGTGGCGATGTAGATCTTCTTCCTGAAGTCACAAGAATGGATCTTTTAAGAGAGATTAAAAAGTCTCTTTTGTCTGATATAGATGTCGTTATTGATACAGGCGGAGGAGAGTCAATAGCTCGTGGAGCAGCAATGGCTTTGGTGAACGAGGTCATGAGCGATATAGAATCCATGAAGAATTACTTCTGGTTTTAAAAATTCTTTTAGGGAGGTGAAGCTTTATGAAGAAACTTTTGGTAGTTCTTTTAGCGGTTGTGGTTGTCCTGTCATTTGCCAAGACTAAGCTTGTTTTTTGGTCCTTTATGATTGATGACAAGCTTTGGCAGGACATATATTCCCAGTTCCAAAAGGAGTATCCAGACATAGAGGTAGATTTCACGCAGCTTTCTTGGGCTAATGGTTTCGATAAGATAGTCACAGCGATCGCCGCCGGTGCAGCTCCTGATGTCGTTGAGCTTGGAAACACCTGGGTTGCAAAGTTTGCAGAAGATGGAGCTATCTACGCTCTTTCCAATGAAGAAGAGAAGATGTTCAAGGATTATGTTGGTTTCAATACCACTGCTTACAAAGGGAAACATTACGGATACATCTGGCTTGTTGGAACAAGAGCCATGTACTACAACATAGACTTGTTCGTAAGAGCTGGACTGGATCCGATGAACCCACCGAAGACCTGGAGCGAGACTTTAGAAGCTGCGAAAAAGATCGACGCACTTGGAGATGATATCTATGGATTTGGTCTTCCAGCCGGGGAAAATTACAGTCCTTGGCAGCAGTGGTTCCTTCCGGCTGTTTGGGGAAACGGTGGAAAAGTTGTCTGTGGTGCAGACTATGACAAAGCTTGTTTCAACTCGCCAAAGGTCAAAGAAGCTGCCAAATTCTATCAGGAGCTCGCGAAATACTCTCTCAAGACCAAACAATCTGATATAGAAAAAGCTTTCGGAGAGGGCAGAGTTGGAATGTATGTAGGCGGTCAGTGGGTCATAGGTATGCTCAACAGCACATATCCCGATCTCAACTACTGGGTTGCTCTCGTTCCAAAACCGGATAAGGGAGGATTCCACGCTTCATTTGCTGGTGGAGAAGTCCTCGCTATAACAACTCAGACGAAAAACTACGAAGCTGCCAAGAAACTAGCTTACTTCCTCCTCAGATCTGACATAGCGATGAAGATAACCAAGACTTACGCTGGCGTTGTCTATCCGAGTGATCCGAAAGCTCTCTACGATCCATGGTTTAAAGACAATCCACTCCACATAGTTTTCTTTGAGCAAGCTAAGACAGCTGTCCCGACACCACCAACACCAGCCTGGCCAAAGATTCAGGCGCTCGTCACAGAAGCGATTGAGAAGATCATACTCGACAACGCTGATGTCAACAAAGTTCTTGATGAGTACAATACCAAGATCCAGGAAGTTCTGGACGAATACAAGTAATCTTTAAGCGGTTCTTTCGGGGATCCCGTATGGGATCCCCTTTAATTTGAACTGGAGGTGAACTCGTGACCGCGAAGACCAGAGAGAAGCTGAGTACTTTCTTTTTTCTTTCTCCTTGGCTTGTGCTCTTTGCAGTATTTTCAATATACCCGCTAGTTTTCTCTGTCATAGTCAGTATGTCAAGGTACTCCGGGATAAATCCGCACATGCAGTTTGTCGGTATAGCGAACTATGTTAGGGCATTCCAAGATGAAGTATTTTTAACCGCCCTGAAAAATACCTTTCTCTTTGTTCTAGGGACGATACCGTTCACGACGGCGATATCGCTCTTTTTGGCGATAATGATAAATGACAAACTTCTGCCTATGAGAGAGTTCTTCCAAGCTGGTTTTTTCTTGCCGTCAGTCATATCAATGGTTGTTATATCTCTAATATGGCTCTACCTTTACAGCGCAGAAGGACCTTTCAACATGATGATGGAGAAGGTTGCAGGACCTCTCAAAAGTAGCGTGAATTTCTTTAAGCACAATGGTTTTCTGTCTTGGATAATCCTATACATAATCACACTTTTGATACTCTATATCTTAGATCTCATGGTGACTTTCGATGAGGATACAAAGAAAAACAGAATAGCCGCTTATTTCATATCTGTTGCCACTTGGAGCGCCGCTCATATAAGTTTTTCGTTTTTAGGATGGTGGTGGATCTTAGTAGCTTCTATCATCACTCCTTTAGTTGTTATCGTGGTAGATTCTCTGTCATTTAAAGAAAAGCTCAGAATTCGATCTAAGTTGCTCTTAACTTTTTCCTCAGTGGTGATGTGGGAAATCATGGTATCCTTGGCCGCTTGGATGGAGAAAGTGATAGTAAATTACAACGGAAGAATAAGCTTTCTAGCAAGGCCAGAGACAGCTCTTTCTTCGATAATGGTTATGGATATCTGGGGAGCCATAGGCTACTACACGCTTCTTTTCATAGCAGGTCTTAGAAGTATACCTGAGGAGGTTTATGAAGCCGCCAGGATAGATGGAGCAAGCAGATGGCAGATGACACTCAGAATAACACTTCCGCTTTTAAAACCCACACTTTTTTTCATAATAGCGATAAACACGATAAGGTCGTTTCAGATATTCACCGAGATATTCACCATGACCGGTGGCGGACCAAGTCATTCAACCGAAACCATAGTCCACTACATGTACATAGTCGGCTTCAGAAGGTTTGAAATGGGATACGCTTCGGCGATATCTTACATCCTCTTTGGTATAGTGATGGTCGTTACGCTCGTGCAGAAAAGATTCCTCAGGAGTGATGTGTGATGTGGACAAAAATCAAATTCATAATACTTTTAATTATCCTTTTCGTTCTCTTTCTACCTCTCATAATGATGTTCTTCACCTCGGTTATACCTGAAGGCGATCCGTTCCACATAGTTATGAGAAGGAAGATACAGAATTTTCAACTTGGATCATCAACTTATGGGAATCCTCAAAAAGATCTGATGTTCTTGAATTTCTTTCTCAAAAAGAAAATATCCACGATTGGAAATGCTAACTGGCGTGTGGAAGCTGAAAAAAATGGGAATTTCTTCATGTCACTCAGCGTGAATGGAAACGGAGGCGTGGGAATAGCAACGGGGAACAAGAACATAAATGTTGTCAGGGCTGTTCAGCTTAAGATAAAGACTGAGAGCAAGATGAAACTCAGAATTGGATTCAAAGATGCCACGGAAGGTAGAAAGCAGTTTCTCCCGGTGGTGGATGTCGACACGGGAGGAGTTTGGAAAACAATGACATTTGACATAGATCTCTCGAAATTAAGCGGGATAGACAGAGAGAGAGTCAGCAGGATATATTTTTCTTTTTCTGGAAACGGAAAAGTGTACCTGGATGACTTGTATTTCTTAAACAGATTCCCTGCATTTTACAACTTTGTGAAGGTCGTTAAATACGATATGTTTGGGAGATACTTGATAAACAGCGCTATAATATCTCTTGCCGTTGTTGCTGGAAACATGATATTCTCTTCAATGGTCGGTTATGCTTTCGCAAGAAAGCGATTCTTTCTGAAGGAAGCCCTCTTTGCCGTGATACTTGGTATGATGATGATCCCACCACAAACAACCATAATTCCAGTATTCATACTGATGAAGAAAATAGGCTGGATAGATACTTACTGGGCTCTGATAGTTCCAGCTCTTGTGACGCCTTTTGGAATATTCCTCATGAGGCAATACATAGAGCAGATCCCAAAATCTCTGGATGAAGCGGCAAGAGTTGATGGAGCGAGCGACTGGCAGATATTCTGGAGAATAATAATGCCGCTCAGCAAAGCCCCCCTTGCAGTTCTTGGAATAAATGTCTTCATAGGTGCTTGGAACGACCTATTCTACCCATTGATACTTACAACATCCAAAGAGATGAGGACAATACAGCTTGGACTTGCTATGTATCAGAAACTCAACACCGATTGGCCATCTCTTATGGCCGCGTCAACTATAGCAGGACTTCCCGTGATGATAGTCTATTTGATATTCCAAAAGAGAATAATCGCAGGGGTCTTGCAAGGGGCGGTGAAAGGATGAATTTTGACAGAGTCATAGAAAGAAGAGGCACAAATTGCTACAAGTGGGACACTCGGCCGGATGTTTTAGGCATACCAGACGATCTCATATCTATGTGGGTCGCGGATATGGATTTTGTCGTAGCTGATGAGATACTGGATGCTATCTCAGAGAGATTGAGACATGGAATATTCGGATACACGTTTCCAGCTGACGAGTACTTCGATTCGATAATCAACTGGTGGAAAGAAAGATATGGAGTGGATCTAAAAAGAGAGTGGATAATACCTCTCACCGGAGTTATACCGGGAATGGCACTTGCGATAGAAAAATTCTCGTCAAAAGGCGATGGGATCATAATTCAACCTCCTGTGTACTGGCCCTTCAGAAATGTTATTGAATTGAACGATAGAGTCGTAGTAGAGAACGATCTTTTGGAAAATGGCGGTGAATACACCATGGATTTTGACGATCTCGATGAGAAAGCTAAAGACAGCAAAATAATGATTCTCTGCAGCCCTCATAACCCCGTTGGAAGGGTTTGGAGCGATGAAGAGCTTGAGGAGCTGTCCAAAATTGCTCAAAAGAGGGATCTTCTTGTCATATCCGATGAAATACACTCTGATTTTTCTTTCTCAAGAAGGTTCGTTTCTGCGATATCAATCGGCGATCTGAGAGAAAGAGTCATCGTTTTGGCATCTCCAAACAAGACATTTAACATACCTGGCATAAGAAATGGCTACGCGATAATTCCAAACGAGGACATAAGAGAAAAATTCCAAAGAAGCGTGACGGCTCACAATATGAAACCGAACATTTTCTCAATAGTTGCAACACAAGCCGCGTACTCTCATGGAAAAGAATGGCTTGAGAGCGTGAGAGATTACATACTGGAGAATTTCAAATTGGTTGAAAGAGAACTTAACGGCTGCTGCGGCATGAAGATGAAGATTCCGGAAGGAACATTCCTAGCTTGGATAGATTTCAGAGAATCGAATCTCACTGATCCGTACATCGAGATTCTCAAGAAAGGCGTATGGCTTCAAGATGGGAAGGTATTTGGAAAAAGTGGAAAAGGTTTCCTTAGAATGAATGTTGCCACGCCAAGGAAGATTTTGCTCGAAGCTTTAAGAAGAATCCGGGAGGGATTATCATGATATTGGTTCCCGCTCCGAAATCTTTGGAATTCCTCGGAAAATCAACAGAAGTTCCAAAGAAAGGTTACATATTCATAAGTGATCGAGGGTTGCTAATAGGAGCTAGGAAACTCCAAGAAGAGCTCTTTGGATACACGATAAGCATGTACGATTCAAAAGATTCTTTCGTCAGAATATATATCGACGAGTCACAAGTTGGAAAAAGTGAGGGCTACAAATTGGTAGTGAGAGACGGATCTGTCGTTATCATAGGAAATGACATCCGCGGAGCGTTCTATGGAATAATGACGCTCAAGCAGATCCTCAGAAATCATCCGGATGAGATACCGAACTTGAGAATAATCGATTATCCGGATTTTCCAAACAGAGGATTCATGCTCGATATAAGCAGAGACAGGGTTCCGAAGATGGGGGCTCTCAAAAATCTGATAGATCTTCTCTCAGAGCTCAAATACAACCAGTTTCAGCTTTATATAGAGCACACGTTCGCCTATCGAAATCACGAAAAGGTTTGGAGAGATTACTCACCTCTCACATCTGAAGAAATCATAGAACTTGATCGATATGCTAAAGAAAGAATGATAGAGCTCGTTCCGAATCAAAATTCATTTGGACACCTTGAAAAGTGGCTCGTTCACGATGAGTACAAAAGATACGCCGAGGTTGAGGATGGTTTTATGACACCTTGGGGATTCAGGATGAATCATCCTTTTTCGCTCTCACCTGCAGCTGAAGGGGTATTCGAATTTCTCAGGTCACTTTACAAGGAGTTACTCCCGAATTTCTCAAGCGACAAGTTTAACATCGGTTGTGATGAGACTTTCGATCTTTGTCAGGGAAAGAGCAAAAAGCTTTGCAAAGAGAAGGGAAAAGGGAGAGTGTATTTAGAGTTTCTCCTTAAAGTTCACGAGATCGTCAGAGAATTCAAAAAGACGACTATGTTCTGGGGAGACATAATAAAAAACCACCCAGAGCTCGTGCCGGAAATACCTGACTCTGTCATAGCCCTTATATGGGGATATGAAAAGGATCATCCTTTCGATCAGGAATGCAGGATATTCAAAAGCTCTGGAATTCCCTTCTATGTGGTGCCTGGAACATCGAGCTGGAACTCGATAGTTGGAAGAGTTGAGAACATGATCGGAAATGTGGACAACGCTGTGAAAAACGGTTTGAAATACGGATCGATAGGGGTTCTGATGACGGATTGGGGAGATAACGGCCACTGGCAGCACCTTCCAATTTCCTTCCCTGGGATAGTTTACGCATCGGCAAAAAGCTGGAATCACAACGCTGATATCGATCTTTCAAAAGCGCTTTCAATGCATGTTCTCATGGACGAAACTTTTGAGAGCGGAAAAGCCTTGGTAGATATTGGGAACGCTTATAGAGCCACAGGAGTGGATATCTTCAACGCAAACATATTTGGAGCTGTTTTGATATGGCCAGAGAAATTTAAAGAGAGAAAAAGCGAATTAGATATCGAGAAACTGGAAAAAGCCAGAGAAATCTTAATCGATGCGCGCGAGAGATTCTTTTCATCACCTCTTAGGAGAAATGACTCAGAGATTCTGAAGAGAGAGATAGAAAACGGCGTTGATATGGCGATCTTCTCAATAGATTTCATAAAGAAACTAAAAGGAGAAGAAATTGATCTGAAAGAGAGATTCTCCAAACTGGTGGAGGAGTACAAAGAAACATGGCTTTTAAGAAACCGAGAAGGTGGACTAAAGCAAAGCGTGGAGAAATTAAAGAAAGTTAAGGAGTATTTATGATCTGATGAAATCTGGGAGCGATCCGTATAAAGCTTTTAAATAAATATAGAGTGTTTGCACCATTAAAAATGTTGATGAGAGAGAAATTCCACGGAGTTTTATATCTTCATGAATAACAGAATCAAAAGCCAGTGTGGTTAGATTATCGTGACTATATTAATGTTGTAACTATCTGCTAATACTGTACGCCGGTGGAAGATGATTACATTTCAAAAAATTCTAGGAGTGCTCTAGTGCACGCTCAGGCTTTGATCCTTAAAAGATACAAGTTAGGATGGAGGGAGATTTTGTCAAGGAAAGATGATGACTTTTTAAAAATTTTGTATGCTCAGAACACCGAGAATATGCGTGCTCGGAGTTGTTGGGAACACAATATGTTAAACCTTTATATAGGAATATCTCCTGTTTTGGTAACAGGACTGATTATGAGCGTTGATAAATTTGATAATAAGAGTTTTGTATCATTAGGACTATCGGTCATAGCTTTTTTGATTTTATTAGCTGTGATTATTAGTAAAAAAATCTCTGCAGAGCATAAAGTTTTTGAGAAGATAGGAAGCGACAATGTAAGAATCTTGCAGTATTTTAGATTATTTGAGAG
>WGAO01000042.1 GCA_015489065.1 Thermotogaceae bacterium
GATCTCAACAGGTATTCTCAATTTTCCTATATCGTGTATAAGTCCTGATATGTACATAACGAGGGAATCGAACTTATTTTTGAACATCTCAGCTGCGATATCTCTTGCAAGAGCGGCTATAGAAGAGGAATGCTTTACCGTGAAGGGGGATTGAAGATCGACAAGTAAAACGAGAGTTTTCAAAGCTTCTATGAACTGATTCATATCGACATGTATCGGAGTTCCGCAGAATTCATCTATCATCGAATCGTGGTCGAAAACATACGACATTTCCACATAAGACCTCAGCAGATCTCTTGCAGCTGCTCTAACTTCATGGTGCATTTTATGGTTTACCAAAAGCCGATCTATTCTGTTTACGATCTCAACCAGATCGGATTTAGTGTCTCTTATTATCACTGAAATGGCATCTGCGACATTTAAAATGCTTGATATGAGTATTTCGTCATCATCACCAATCATCTCACTGAGTGGTTCGTGATGTTGCCTTAAAGCGTTCAGATATTTTTCTGGAAGTATTCCCAATTTCTCTACAATTCTTGTTGAGAATATCGCGTGGTACATGTCTCTGTCTATTCTGTAGAGGAGTGCGCTCAGGCTATAGGAGCTATCTTCGGATAATCTCGCGATTTCTTCTGGAGCCACTATCTCAGAGTACACCACCAGACCTATGTCGTGAAAAAGACCGGATATGTATATCGGGGAGACGCTTTCGAAAGGTTTTATTCTTTTCATTATGAGCGATGAGATCTTTGCTACATCTACAGCGTGATTTATCATCGGAGCGAGATTCGTATTTCTCAAGTCGATGAACATTCTTATCATATCTGAAAAAGGCGTTAAAGAAACCTTATCTTTCACGAATCTCACCCTTTCGTTTTGTATCGATTTCAGCTTCAAAAATTGATCATAGCATACAAAAGCTAGGAGAGCAAAAATACGCATACATTTCTCGTAGTTTTTAATAGTTTTACCGCACTTTACCGCGTTTCAAAAGCAAATACATCTACATCTAAAAATTGCACCGCGCTAGAAAAACATCTCTAGATGCGGAAAAACAACAATCACCTTTTAGGTTATTTACATTTCTAACTCCTATGCTATAATGCCGTTCAAAATGCACAGGGGGGTGAAAGTCTATGCGAAAGTACCTGGCTTTTTTGATGATTCTCCTTGCAATCCTCACACTCGCAAGATCCGCAAAGTTCATACTCGGGGTTGACATCACCACACTTCTTCCACCGGATATCTCTGACAATCCGTCAATGATCGTAGCTAAACACATATTCGAAGGTCTCATAGCATACGACAGCAAGATGAACATCGTTCCGGTCCTGGCAACATCTTGGGAGGTATCGAAAGATGGAACAGAGTATACTTTCCATCTTAGGAAAGGTGTGAAGTTCCAGGATGGGGCTCCTTTTAACGCTTATGCCGTGAAAAAGAGCTTTGATTATCTTCTCACACATGATGTGGCATACAGGAAGAAACTCTTTGAACCTTATATAAAAAGTGTGGAGGTCGTTGATGATTACACGGTAAAATTCGTCCTCAAGTTTCCATTTGCTCCGTTCTTGAACTTCCTCTGTCATCCGGCGGCCATGATAGTCTCTCCAAAAGCTATTGAGAAATATGACGATCCCTCAGAGCTCGGAAGGCATCCAGTAGGTACAGGACCGTTTAAACTCAAAGAATGGATTCCTGGGGAGAAAGTAGTTCTCGTTAAGAATGAGAATTACTGGAAAAAGGGAGAGCCAAAACTTGACGGGATAGTATTCATGCCGATACCAGAAGGAGTCACAAGAGCTCTCAAAGTTCAGACGGGATCTGCAGATCTTGCGGTGAACATCCCGGTTATGTTGGCTGATAAACTCAGCAAATCGAAGAATGTTGATGTGGTGAAAGCTCCTACTCTCCGAGTTGTGTTCATAGGGTTCAACCTCAAGAGAAAACCGTTTGATAACATTCTTGTTAGAAAAGCTCTCAACTATGCTGTTGATAAGAAGACGTTGTGCAAGACGATAATGAGAGGTCTTGCTACGCCGTCCGATTCTCCGGTGTCTGTGTTCATAAAGGATCACTACTCCACTGGAGGATATCCGTACGATCCAGAGAAAGCCAAGGAGCTTCTGAAAAAGGCTGGATATCCTAATGGTTTCAGCGTAGAGCTTATAACTCCAAAGGGAAGATACCCACAGGATTATGAGACGGCTCTTGCAGTTCAGTCGATGCTCAAAAAAGTTGGAGTGAATGTAAAGGTAACTACTATGGAATGGCCGACATATGTCCACAGGATACTCAAGACTGATAATTACGATATGTACCTTGTTGGTTGGTCACCGTCCACTGGAGAAGCTATATGGGTGCTTGATCCACTTCTTACAAAAGGATCCATATTCAATATAAGCTACTACTACAATCCAAAATTCGAACAAATACTCGATGAAGCGAAAAAGACAATTGATCCTCAGAAGAGACACGAGCTCCTAGCAGAAGCTCAGAAAATAGTTGTTAACGACGCTCCATGGATATTCCTCTACAACATCTATCAGATATTCGCCAAATCCTCTTCACTCAAGGGTGTAGAGGTCATACCGACTGAACTTATCCTTCTCAACAACGCGTACTTCCAAAAATAAGAGAGGAGGGGACTCTCCCCCCTCTCTTTCCTTAAAAGGGAGTGAAGTGTTTTGACAAAGCTCATAATAAGACGAATTCTTCTCCTCATTCCAACGATGATAGGTGTGTCTTTGCTTATATTCTCTATAATGAGGCTCCTTCCAGGAGATCCAGCTGTTCTGGTAGCTGGTGAAGACGCTACTCCTGAGACAATAGCTCAGATAAGGAGGGAGTTCCATCTTGATGACCCGTTCATAGTCCAGTACGCGATATTCATGGAAAAAATGTTCACGGGAGAAATAAAGTCTATAAAGACCAAACAACCCATATTCAAAGAGCTCATTCCTAGATTTGAAAACACTTTAGAACTCGCTACAGTCAGCATAGTTATAGCGATAATTCTTGGAATAACACTTGGTGTTATAGCCGCAGCTCATAGAAATTCTTGGATAGACAATATAGTGATGGCAACGGCTCTCTTTGGGGTGTCGATGCCGGTTTTTTGGCTTGGAATACTCTTGATCCTCCTTTTCTCCGTTCAGCTGAGATGGTTCCCAGCTGGGGGAAAAGAAGGGTTTGAGAGCATAGTACTTCCATCACTCACGATTGGTTTTACATTGATGGGATATATAGCCAGAATGACTAGAGCGATGATGGTCGAAGTTTTAACCAAGGATTTCATAAAGACTGCAAGATCCTATGGTCTTCCGAGAAGGATGGTTATATACAAGTACGCTTTAAAGAATGTTCTCATACCGATAATAACAATTATAGGATTGCAGTTTGGATATCTACTTGGAGGAGCAGTTCTCACGGAGAGCGTTTTCGGATGGCCGGGAATAGGTAGATACATAGTCGATGCGATATTCATGAGGGATTACAATGTCGTCCAGGTCGGAATAATACTCGTGGCGTTCTTCTTCGTCATAGTGAATCTGGGTGTTGATATTCTCTACATGATAGTCGATCCCCGGATAAGAAGGGGGAGCTCCTGATGGAGTGGAAAAAGATCTGGAAGAGATTAAAGAAGAACAGGTTTGCCGTAGTCGGATTTTGGATAATAATCGCCTTTATAGTTATGGCGATATTTGCCCCGTATATTGCGCCGTATGATCCGAATGAGCAGGATCTTTTGGCGAGCCTTCAGGGACCTTCTTTAGCCCATCCTTTCGGTGTGGATTATTTTGGAAGGGATATTCTGAGCAGAGTTATCTGGGGCTCAAGAGTATCCCTGACTCTGTCCGTGGAGGCGGTTCTTCTCGCAACGGTGGTTGGAACTTTCATAGGTGCGATAGCTGGATACTACGGTGGAGCGATAGACGAAGTGTTGATGAGAACTATGGATGTCTTTTTAGCAATACCGAGCATCCTTTTGGCTGTTGCTATAGTGGCGGTCCTTGGTCCGAGTAATTTCAATTTAATACTAGCTATATCTGCGTATGCAGTACCACAGTTCTCAAGAATAGCTAGAGGAGCTGTTTTGGCGGAAAAGAACAAAGAGTATGTTGAAGCTGCTAAATCCGTTGGTGAAAATTCGCTTGTTATAATATTCAAATACATACTTCCGAATGCTCTTCCTCCAATTGTCATACAGGCTACCCTGAGGATGGCAGCTTCCATAATGAGTATAGCGGGTCTTGGATTCCTTGGCCTTGGGGTTCAGCCGCCAACGCCCGAATGGGGAACGGATCTAAGTTTAGCAAGGACATATCTTGAGATAGCTCCGCATGCAGGAATATTCCCAGGGCTTGCTATATTTTTAGCAGTTATGGGTTTCAACTTCTTAGGAGATGGACTTAACGAGGTTATCAACCCAACACTCAAGGACAGGTGATAAATGTGGAGGAGATCCTGAGAGTTGAGGATTTGAGGATAAATTTCATAACCGAAGATGGAATAGTAAAGGCTATAGATGGAGTGAGTTTCTCCTTGGAAAGAGGAGAGGTTTTGGGAATAGTTGGAGAAACTGGATGTGGGAAGTCAGTTACAGCACATGCTATTCTCAGACTTCTTCCACAGCCACCTGCTCAGATAGTGGATGGAAGGATAGTTTTTGAGGGCAAGAATCTTCTCGATCTTTCAGAGGATGAGATGAACAAGATCAGAGGAAGTGGAATTGCGATGATATTCCAAGAACCAATGACATCTCTCAATCCGGCCTTTACGATAAAAGAACAGATGATCGATGTCATAACTCTTCACAGAAATGTGAGCAAGAAGGAAGCCGTTGAAATCGCTGCAAATGCTTTGAGGGATGTGAAGCTTCCTCAACCTGAGATAATACTCAATAAATATCCACATGAGCTTTCTGGCGGTCAGCGCCAGAGAGTCATGATTGCCATGGCGCTCTCTTGTCAACCAAAGATCTTGATAGCTGACGAGCCAACAACTGCTCTGGATGTTACCATACAGGCTCAAATACTCAATTTGATTAAAAATCTTCAGGAGAAATATGAGATGTCAGTAATGATAATAACTCACGACATGGGAGTAGTTGCTCAGATAAGTGACAGAGTTGCGGTTATGTATGCAGGAAATGTTGTTGAGATAGGGGATGTCAAAGAAGTTCTTAAGAGTCCGATACATCCATATACAAAAGGGCTTCTTAAATCCATACCAAAAGTCGAAAATCCGAATGAAAAACTTGAGACGATTCCGGGAAGTGTTCCGAATTTGATAAATCCTCCATCGGGATGTAGATTTCATCCAAGGTGTTCTATTAAAGGCGGTATATGTGAAAAAGAGAAGCCACTCCTTGAAGAGGTGAAAAAAGGAAGATATGTTGCCTGCCATATGATCGGGAGGGATTCACCTTGGACAGTCTCATAAGAGTCGAGAATTTGGAAAAGCACTTCAAAGTTGGAAGGAAGTTAGTGAAAGCGGTTGATGGTGTTTCGTTCGAAGTCATGAAAGGCGAGACACTCGGTCTTATAGGTGAATCCGGATGCGGTAAAACAACTCTTGGAAGGACCTTAGTTCGACTCACTGAACCAACCGGCGGAAAGATATTCTTCAAAGATAAAGAGATATCATCACTCAGTCAGAAGAAATTCAGACCGTTGAGAAAGAAGATTCAAATAGTTTTTCAAGATCCATACAGTTCTTTGAATCCGAGAATGACTATCAGAGAAATTCTTTCGCGACCTCTGAAGGTGTTCGAAAATCTCTCAGGTTCAGAGATTGAAGGCAAAGTGACAGAAGCCATGACATCTGTCGGTTTGAGACCAGAACATCTGAATAGATATCCGCACGAGTTTTCAGGTGGGCAACGCCAGAGAATAGCCATAGCGAGGGCTCTCATACTAAAACCAGAATTCGTCGTTCTAGATGAGCCAACCTCTGCTTTGGATGTTTCAGTTCAAGCTCAGATACTCAACCTTCTCAAGGAACTTAAAAAAAGCTTTAACATGACTTATCTTTTCATATCACACGATCTCTCCGTGATAAGATACATGAGCGATAGAATAGCCGTCATGTATCTTGGGAAGATAGTCGAAATGGCAACATCTGATGAGCTTTTTGAAAATCCTATTCACCCTTATACAAAGCTCTTGATGAAATCCATACCAAATCCAGATCCTGATAAAAAGAATCTCATCGGCTTGGAAGTACCGGACATGATCGTCGCAAACAAGGGTTGTAGATATCACCCAAGGTGTCCTCTAAAGATGAAAAGATGTGAAGAAAAAGAGCCTGAGCTTGTCAGAGTTAATGAAGAGCATCTTGTAGCATGCTACCTCAGTATTTCATAGCTCCTTTTGTGAGTCCTTCGACTATGTAGCGCTGCGCAAAGGCAAAGACTATTATCGTTGGAAGAAGTGCTATAACGAGTCCGGCCGATAGAAATCCCCAGTTGACGCCAGCCTTGGATATAAAAGAATACAGAGCTACTGGAACAGTCATCTTGTCGTCACTGTTTAGAAAGAGGGATGCAACGAAAATCTCGTTCCAACTGTTTACAAAACTGAAGGAAAAAACGGCAGAAAGTCCAGGAAGAACGAGCGGAAAGGTTACTCTGAAAAGAGAGCAAAGTCTTGTACATCCGTCTATCATAGCGGCTTCCTCAAGCTCGATTGGTATTCTGGCTATGAAGCCCCTTGCCATTATCGTTGAGAACGCCGATCCTATTCCAGAATATATGAGCATCACACTTATGAGTTTGTCGAGCATCCCCAGCTTTGAGAACATCACATATTGTGGGATCATTATCAAGTAAGCGGGTATCATCTGAACGAAGAAAAGGAGTAATACGATGGGAAAAACCCACCTATTTTTGAATCTGGCGAGCGCGTATCCAGCGAGCGATGCCATTATGGTAGACGCAAGTGCGGATACTCCAGCAACAGCTAAGCTGTTTTTGAAGTATTTTCCAAAATGTGCATAGCTGAAAAGCTTTTGATAATTTTGAAAAGTGGGTTTTGATGGCAAATACTTCACTGGAAAACTGTATACTTCCATAGGAGATTTTATTGAGGTAAGAAAAATCCAAACGAGTGGAAATAGCGCAAAGACAAGGTAAACGCCGAGCAAAAGGTATCTTATAAGAGAAATCCACTTCCTTCTCACAGTTCCAGCTCCTCGTATGAGGTTGTTTTCATATAAATGATCGCGTAAGCAATGAGTATGGAAAGTATGATAACTCCAACGGTTGCAGCTTTACTGTAATCGTTTTCATAAAAGACGATGTTTATCATATACACCGAAAGCGTTTCTGTTGCCCCAGCTGGGCCTCCTCTAGTTGTTCCGTATATGATATCCGGGAAATTCATAACCCATATAACCCTGAGGAGAAGTGTGCTCAAAAGAGTGGGCTTGATGTATGGAATCACTATCTGAAATAGCCGCCTTGCTGCACTTGCTCCGTCTATCATAGCGGCTTCAACAACGCTGCTCGGTACGGATTGAAGAGCTGCGAGTATCATTATTGCAAAGAAGGGTATACCATACCAGACATTTATCAGGATAACAGACCACATCGCCCATTTTGGATCGGATAGAAAATGGATGGGATATTTGACTATGTGAAACCTCAAAAGTATATCGTTTATCACGCCAAAAGTTCCGTTCATGAGCCAAGACCATACCAAACCTATGGCGAATCCTGAAAGCGCCCATGGATAGAATACAAGTCCTGCGTATATCCCCCTGCCTTTGAAAGGTTTCCACATCAGAAGCGCCAGAATGAAACCCAACACGAACTGCAAAGAAACAGATCCAGCTATCCACAAAACCGTGTTCCAGAGGTCCTCGTAAAAGCGACTGTCGGTGAAAATAGCTTTGTAATTCTCAAGTCCGACGAAGTGAACATTCCGCAAGTTATAAAGGTTGTAGTTCTGAAACGACATTATAACTCCTCTTATTGTTGGGTAGACAACGAGGAAGGAAACGATCGCTATAACAGGAAGGACAGCATACAGGAAAAACCGCGCCGTTCGGCGCGGCTTCATTATTTCAGACCTGCTTTCTCCCAAAATTCAGACCACTCCCTGAGAACTTGATCTACCGATTTCTTTCCGAGAAGAACTTCTTGCATCGTTCTTTCTTGAAGTTCTGTCCATTTACCCCAAGCCTCGCTCCAGATCGGTTGTTTTGTGAACTGATAATGCTCTGGGTCGTTGAACATCTCTATCCATCCCTTGTATTTATCACTCTTGAAATATGGATCATTTTCATAAACTCGCTTATCTGGTGGAAGAACTCCGTAGTTTTTACACCAGTATGATAGGACTTTTGGAGAGTTGAAGAACTCTATAAATTTCCAAGCCAGATCCTTGTGTTTTGAATAGCTCACTATACCCCAGCCGGAGAATCCATAGTGCGGATAGGCTTTTCCATAAGGTCCAACTGGAAGTGGATCAGTTTCGAAAAGGTTGTCTGGAAGGTTGCTTTTGAGTATACCGAGCGTGTCAGGATCTTGGTAGAGGAGTGGAGCTATTCCAGAGACAAAAGAATTTATCTGCTCGGAGAATCCCCAGTTCACAGCATCTTTGGGAGCTGTATCTTTGAAAATCTTCACATAGAGCTCTAGTCCATATTTCGCTCTGGGATCGCTCCAGATGAGTTTTCCGTCTTTTGTCAGATACATGTTGTTTGGATCTATGTCATCAAAGAATGATGTTACAAAGAGGTCTATGAAATCCGTTGGATATCCCTTTCCCCTGAAGTCATAACCGTACTGTCCTCTTCTTGGATCTGTAAGATAACTAGCCATTCCATAGAGTTCAAACACGGTTTTTGGTGCACGTTCAATTCCGTATTTCTTCAAAACATCCTTCCTTATGAAAAGGGTCTTTGCATAAACAGCATTTGGTATGAGATAAGCTTTCCCTTTGTATATCCTCGCGAACTCTAAAAGATTTGGCAGCATGTACTTCGCTCCGTCCCAATTTGCTATGTACGGTTCAAGGTTTTCGAGACCACCCATAGCTGCAAGTGTGCTCAAAGACCAATCTCCAACCTCTACTATATCAACCGGTTGTTTGTTCGAGATCATCGTGTAGATCTTTTGATAAGCGGTTTCATACGGTGGTGATATGAGATTGATCTTGACTCCGGGATTTTGCTCCTCGAACTGCTCGATGATATTCTTCAATATCGCGTCCCTTTCAGGACTTGTGAAGACTTCCACCACAGTTAATGTTGTCTTTGCCAAAAGAAAAACGCTCAAGACTATTAAGAGAAATGCAATGAGTTTCTTCACCAAAAACCACCTCCTTAAATTTGGTATCAAAATGAATTTTACCACTTACGGTATGAAAGAAGGGAAAAATGCGGGACATGTTCCTAAGCTTTCGCACTAAACTCCTTGGCAGTTTGCACAGCAGATAACGAGTTAAAGCGTTATAAAAATCCCCCGCATAGCGCGGGGGAGCGGTTATTTTTTCATTGCAAAGAAGACTTTTTCTGGTGTTATCGGAAGGGTCTTTATTCTTGCACCAACAGCGTCATATACGGCGTTTGCTATGGCAGCCGGTGGTGTGTCTATTCCTATCTCGGCAACCGATTTTGCTCCAAATGGTCCAGTGGGTTCATAGCTCTCCAAAAATTCTATATGCATATCCGGAACATCGAGCCTCGATGGAATCTTGTAATACATAAGGTTGTTGGTAAGGAGCTTTCCGCTATTTGAGTACTTAACATCTTCGTAAAGCGCCATTCCTATTCCCTGGACTGCCCCACCTTCTGCCTGAATCCTGGCAAGATTCGGATTTATTGGTGTTCCGATGTCCAGTATTGATACATATCTAAGAACATCGACCTTGCCGGTTTGAGTATCAACTTCCACCTCGACAAAAGTTGCGGCGTATGGCGGAGGGCTCTCAGGACCGACGAATGATCCGTCTGCGACAAGCTGTTTTTGATCTTCTGTATAGTAGCGAACCGTTGCGAGTTCCTTCAATGTGACCTCTTTTGATCCGTCTTTTGCTCTTATGACTTTGCCATCGAATTCGACCTCTTCCGGGCTCATTCCGAGCTTCTTTGCGCCTTCTTCTATTATGAGCTTTCTCATCTTTTCAGCAGCCACTCTGACAGCATTTCCAGAAACATAAGTTGTAGATGATGCGTAAGCTCCGGTGTCAAACGGTGTTAAGTCTGTATCGGAGGAGTACACAATTATATCGTCTGTTGATACTCCAAGGGCTTCCGCAGCTATCTGAGCGAGTATCGTATCAGATCCAGTTCCGAGATCCGTCGCTCCGATCAAGAGATTGAACGACCCATCATCATTGAGCTTTAGTATGGCGCTTGCCATATCTATGTTGGCTATTCCGGAACCTTGCATGGCTATAGCCATCCCGACTCCTCTGACTTTGCTACCGTTCTTTTCCCTCTTTCTGAATTTATTTTTCCAGTCTATGACTTCTGCTCCTCTTTTTATTGCTTGCTCAAGCTTACAACTCTTTATTATCATTTCAACTCCTTCTCTTCCTTCACCCATTATCTTGAATATTGGTGAGGTCTCTCCCTCTCTAATTATGTTTTTCAACCTCAGATCGACAGGATCAATTCCCAGTTTTTCAGCGAGCATGTCCATGGCACTCTCAAGAGCAAAGTTGGCTTGTATCGCTCCATATCCCCTGTAAGCACCGGCTGGGACATGATTTGTGTAAACGACCTTACCCCTGAACCTAACTCCGTCAACTTTGTTGTACATCGGCAATGTTTTTGACCCAGCGACCATCAGGGTAGTGAGTGCATGCTCACCATAAGCCCCGGTGTCCCAGAGAACATCGTAAACAATTGCTTTAAGCTTTCCATCCTTTGTGGCGGCGAGCGTGACATCAAATCTCGATGGGTGTCTTGTGTATGTCGCCTCAAAGACTTCTCTTCTTGTGTAGACAAGCTTAGCTGGTTTCTTAGTCTTCCAAGCGATAAGGGCGACTATCATCTCACCGTGAAGAGCTTGCTTACCTCCGAATCCTCCTCCGATTCTTGGCTTTATCACTCTGATATTTTTAATGGGGATTCCAAGCACCATAGAGACTTGTCTTCTGACATGAAAAGGTGTTTGTGTGCTGCTAACTATGACAAGTCTCCCGTGCATGTCTATATACGCGAACGATGCATGGGGTTCAAGCATGACATGCGCCTGTGCTTGTGTGTAGAATCTTTCTTTAAGAACCACACAATCCGGATCTTTTTCACATTCTTCAAGGATCTTGTCCACATCACCTATCTCCATTTCGTAGCTTGCGGCTATGTTTCTTTTTGGATCGAATCCTATGTCAAATTGAGGGAATATGTCATCTTCCGGATGTATTACGGAAGGATTTCCTTCTGCTTTTTCGAAGTCGAGAACTGGTTCTAATACTTCATATTCTACCTTGATCTTCTTTAGAGCTTCTTCAGCTGTTCTTTCATCTCTCGCAGCAACCGCTGCGACTTCATCGCCAACGTATCTGACATATTCATCCAATATGAACTTGTCATAGGGTGAGGGTTCTGGATAGCCTTGACCAGCTCTTGTGATAGGTTTTCTCGGAACATCTTTGTATGTTAAAACGAGTTCCACACCATCCATTGCGAGAGCTTCTGATGCATCTATGTTTTTTATTCTTGCAAAAGCATGGGGGCTTCTGAGAATTTTCACCACCAAAGAGTCTCTTGGAGCTATATCATCCGTGTATACAGGTTTTCCTCTTATAAGACCGTACGCGTCTTTTTTTGGTACGCTCTTTTTCACTTCTCTCATTCATTTCACCCCCAGGAACTTAAAAATGGCTCTCTGCTGACCCAAGTATCCACTACACCTACACAAGTTTCCTATGAGATATCTTTTAACTGCTTCCTCATCTTTCTTAACCTTTCCGTTTTCAATTTCCTTTCTCAAAGCGTAAACCATAACCATAAGTCCGGGCGAGCAGAATCCGCACTGATCTGCTCCTTCAGATGCCAGTGCTTTCATATAATCATCCATTTCATCCGCTATTCCTTCTGCTGTCGTTATCTCGTGTCCGTCCATGGTTGCAGCAAGGATAGAACATGAGAGGGCTGGAAATCCGTCAACGAGAACAGTACAAGCTCCACATGTTCCAGTATCGCATGCCTTTTTAACGGACAAATATCCCTCTCGTCTCAACACGTCTAAGAGGTAGTCGGAAGGGTCAATTTCCCACTCTTCCCACTTTCCATTGATCTTGACCTTTATCTTCATCCTATCACCTCACTGATAGCGTTTCTCATCAGAGCACCCGCTACTTCTCTTCTATACTCACCACTCCATCTGAAGTCATCAGCAAAGTTGAGCTCTTCTTGCATTGCTTCTGTAGCTTCTTCTATGTGGGATTCGTCATATCCGTCATTTAAAATCTCCATAGCTTTTCTAGAGAGAGCAGCAACTCCTGGTCTCGCTCCAACAGCGACTCTCCAGTCAGTTAGCTTACCGTTTTCATCTTTGGCGGAGACGGCTACATTCACTATGGAGAAGTCATATACGGAATTTCTCATAAATTTGAATGTAGCTTTTCTCGACTCTTTTTTTATCAAGAGCTTTGTCATGATGTCTTTTTTAGGTGTTGGATTTTCGAGAAATTCTTCTAATTTCATTCTGCCAGCTTTGTAGAATTCTACTTCTGATGGCAGAGCCAAAACCGCCGTTATGAAGTCGGAGAATCCCCACTTTGGAACTATCGTCCCACCTACGGTGGCTATATTCCTGAGCTGAACTGACCAGACATAGGATATAGCATCGTATAGATATCCGTTTGCATACTCCATGATGAGATCATGAAACTGCATATTGGCAAGCCGCGCCATAGCCCCAACAACTATGTAATCATCTTCTTCGTAAATATCGGATATTCCAACATCTTGAAGATCTATCGCGAGCTTTATCGTTCGATTCGAAAGCCTCGCATAGGTTGTTCCGCCCAGTATCTCCGCTCCGTCTTTTTGAAGAAGCTCATAGGCTTCCTCTAAAGTTTTTGGTCTGACATATTCCAGTATTTTGAGCGGCACTTTAACACCTCCTTATATTCTGATCCACGAGTAATATGCCACAAAAACACTTTAAACTCAAAATTTAGACCACATCTCCCCTCCTAACTCCGGAGAGCGTTAGAGTTGATAGTGCAAAAAACACTGCTGAAAATATCATAAGTGAACCGTAGTTTGTCTTATCTATTATCCACCCTGAGAGTGGAGGAGCAACTATGTTAGCTGCCATGGAGAAAAAGTAGTAAAGTCCTGTGTACCCACCAACTTTCTCATTTGATGTCATATCAACCACCATCGGAAGAGAGTTCACATTCACCATTGCCCA
>WGAO01000043.1 GCA_015489065.1 Thermotogaceae bacterium
AGGGCAATCCCCATCATAGGTCCCCCAAAGAGAACCCTCTCGACATTTTCCTTCAAACCGGCGTGATCCAAGACGAACTTGGCAGGTGTTCCTATCCTGACTATGAAATTTCCCGGATTTTCAACTGCTTCCCCAGTTACCGTAAGGCCTCTTTCAACGAGGGGCTTCCCATCGATAACGGCTTCTTTTATAGCAACAGCAGTGCCAACATTCTGAACGACAACCCCGACATCCATCGGCAAGCCCCCACGCGGGACCTTTCTTCCAGTTATCGCGTATATGAGGTGTTTTTCAGATCCCTGAGGATACTTAGTTCTTAATGGAACGACTTCTATTCCATCTGAGGACATCTTCTCTCTGAGCTTTTTTATCGCGTCCATTTTGTTGTCTTCAACACCTATGTATACCTTATCGACATTCAAAACTTTCCTGATTATCTTTATACCCGTTAGGAGATCGTCTGTTCTTTCTATCATGGTTCTGTAATCTATCGTAAGGTATGGCTCACATTCAGCACCGTTTATTATCAAGGTATCGATCTTTTTATCTGGAGGTGGACTTAGCTTTACATGAGTTGGGAACATCGCTCCTCCCATACCGACTATTCCCGCTCTCTTTATCAAGTCGAGTATCTGATCTTTGTCCATTTTCTCGTAATCTCCATGACCTTCTAAAAGCTGCCACTCATCGTCAGAAGTCTTTTGGATCACTACAGTATCAACGGGTCTTCCCATTATAGGATGGTACATCTTTTTGATATCGACAACTTTTCCAGTCACCGGAGAGTGAATGAAAGCCGATATGAATCCCCCAGGTTCTGCTATAACCTGACCTGTTTTGACCTCTTGATCTTTTTCAACAACAACTTTTGCAGGCGCTCCGGCATGGTTTACCGTATAGACATATACGGTATCCGGCACTTTCATTCTTTCGATTGGCTTATCTTTCGCAAGTTCTTTCTTGGTAGGTGGGTGAACGCCTCCTTTGAATGTTCCGATCACTACTTATCACCTCCTCTTTTCGCAATCCAGTCGCATTTTACCACAACACTTTAAAATGGAGCTGTGCTAAAATACGCACCAATCAGGGGAGGTGGGGTTATGAAGAAGGTGGTTCTCGCTTACAGTGGAGGACTTGACACTTCCGTCATACTGAGCTGGCTTGTCGAGAAAGGTTTTGAAGTTATAGCGTTCGTGGCGAATGTTGGACAGGAGGAAGATTTTGACGAGATTGAAAAGAAGGCTTTAAAGACTGGAGCTTCGAAAGTTTACATAGAAGATCTTAGAAGGGAGTTCGTAACGGATTTCATATTCCCGGCTATGATGGGAAACGCGATATACGAGGGAAGATACCTTCTTGGAACGGCACTTGCAAGGCCTCTTATAGCAAGACGCCAAGTTGAGATAGCTGAAAAAGAAGGTGCAGAATATGTGGCTCACGGCGCGACTGCTAAGGGGAACGATCAGGTCAGATTTGAAATGGCTTACGCTGCTTTAAATCCGTTCCTTAAGATCATCTCTCCGTGGAAGGATGCAGAATTTCTAAGCCGCTTCAAGGGAAGATCAGATCTGATAGCTTACGCAAAAGAGAAAGGGATTCCTGTTAAAGCGACTGCTGAAAAACCATTCAGCGAGGATGAGAACCTGATGCACATATCACACGAGGCTGGGGTTCTGGAAGATCCGATGTACAGGCCAGATGAAAGCGTGTTCTCAATGACTGTCAGCCCGAAGGATGCTCCAGACGAGGAAACGCTCCTTGAGATACATTTCAAAGACGGAAAGCCTATAAAAGTGGTGAATCTAAACGACGGAACGACTAAGGAAGATCCGCTGGAGCTTTTTGAATACCTAAACGAGATAGGAAAGAAAAACGGAGTTGGAAGGGTTGATATGGTAGAGAACAGGTTCATAGGGATAAAGTCAAGAGGAGTTTACGAGACGCCTGGAGCTACGATTTTGTGGGAAGCTCACAGGGACATAGAAGGAATAGCGATGGATAAGGAGGTCATGCACCTCAGAGATATGCTCATTCCGAAATTCTCAGAGCTCATATACAACGGTTTCTGGTTCTCACCTGAGATGGATTTCTTGATGTCAGCTTTCAAAAAAGCCCAGGAAGCGATTGACGGAAGGGTGATAGTCTCTGTGTACAAGGGAAATGTCATGGCGGTTGGTAGGGAATCTCCAACATCGCTTTACGATAGGGATCTCTCAAGCATGGATGTTGAGGGAGGCTTTAACGCATTCGATTCAAAGGGATTCATAAACATCCATTCTTTGAGGCTCAAAGCCCACTACTTGGTCCTCAGGGAGAAAGATCCATACAGATGGAGGAAGCAGCTGTGAAGCTCTGGGATAAGGGATATGATGTTGATTCTTTCGTTGAAAAGTTCACAACGGGCGAAGATTACATCTTAGATATGAGGATACTCCCTCATGATATAAAAGCTACGAAAGTCCACGCAGAAGTCCTTCATAAAGCGGGGATTTTAAGCGATGAAGATCTATTAAAGATAAAGGGCGCATTGAACGAGCTTTTGAAGCTTTACAAAGAGGGAAAGATAGAAATAAGGATAGAGGATGAGGACTGCCACACCGTGATAGAGAATTTCCTAACGGAAAAATTAGGTGAGATCGGAAAGAAGATACACACGGCAAGATCAAGAAACGATCAAGTTCTGACGGCTCTGAGGCTTTACTACAGAGAAAGTCTTGGAGATATCTCAGAAGCTGTGAAAAGTCTCATCAGCTCTGTAAAGAATTTTTCGAAAAAGTACGGAAATGTTCAATTTCCTGGATTCACTCACACGAGAAAAGCGATGCCGACTGATTTTAAAACCTGGTCGGGGGCTTTAGTGGATTCTCTGAAAGACGATCTGAGATTTTTAAAGTCCGTTATGGATATAACCGATCAATCACCACTTGGAACTGGAGCTGGTTATGGAGTCCCCTTGAATATAGACAGAGAGTATTCTGCAAAGAAATTGGGATTTAAAAAGCTTCAAAAAAATCCGATATACGCACAGAACAGCCGTGGAAAGTTCGAAGGAATGATTATGCACGCTCTTTCTCAGATATCGCTCGATCTTAACAGATTTTCATCGGATATCATATTCTTGAGCTTTCTGAAAATCTTGAGGCTTGACGCTAGAATAACCACCGGAAGCTCCATAATGCCCCAAAAGAAAAATCCCGATGTTTTAGAGCTTATCAGGGGGTATCATCACAAAGTCTTATCAAACGAGATTTTCGTGATGAGCATCGTCTCGAATATGATAATGGGATATCACAGAGATTATCAGCTTTTAAAAAAGGTAGTTTTTGAGACTTTCGATATATTGATCGATATGATAAGGGCTATGGATGTTGTTTTTAAAAACATGACAGTTGATGAAAAAAAGTCTTTTGAGATGATGGATGATGAGATCTTCGCGACGCACAGAGTTTACGAACTTGTCAAAAAAGGTGTTCCTTTCAGAGAAGCTTACAAAATCGTGGCTGAAGAGTTCAAAGAAAAATGAGAGCCCCTTTCGGGGCTCTTCATTACCAGTATATCTCTTCTCTTTTTATGTACTTTCCTCTTCCCTTCTTTCCCACAAACTCACCATCTTTGACGACGAACTCTCCTCTGCTTATCGTTGAGATAACTTTTCCTTTAACTTCAAACCCTTCGTATACGTTATAATCAGAGGCGCTGTGATGCTCTTTTATAACCCACTCTTTCTTAGGGTCAAAGATGACTATATCGGCATCGCTTCCAATCTCGATAACTCCCTTCTCTGGGTACATACCGTAGACTTTCGCTATGTTCTCAGTGAACTTGTCTATGACCTCTTCTCCAAATAGTGTGTACATCAAAACGAAGGAGAACTCCACACCACCTATTCCTTGAGGGATCTCTCTTGTGTATTTTCCAGAGAGCTTTTCATCTTTTTTAAAGGAGCAATGGTCCGTACCTATCGTGTATATCGCATCGAAATTCTCCCTTAAAAGCTCGACTTCCTCCTCAGACCTTAATGGAGGTGTCATCAGGAAAAGCTGTCCATTCTCTTTTGCAAAGTAAAGATCATCGAGATAAAAGTAATGCGGGCAGCTCTCAAGAACTAAAGTGTACCCAAGAGCATCCGGGAATCTTTCCAAGACTTCCTTTGCCGTTAAACCGCTTGATGTGTGAACTATGTAAAGCTGCCCTTCTCTGTATGAGGAGATCTGCGCCAATTTTATGACTTCTGAAAGCTCAGCTATCGTTGGCCGCGCTTTTGAATGATCTTTAGGAAGGACATCTTTTCCCTCAAACCGCTTTATTATCTCGTCGTTCTCAGCATGGACAACGACGACAAATCCCATGCTTCTTGAAAGTGCCAGAAGATCGTCTATGTAAGGATCAAAAGTCCTTCTGTTCGTAGATGAATACGTTGTGAAGAGCTTTATACTCGCCATTCCTAATTCTTTGCTTCTTTTTGCTATTTCTTCAGCCGGGTCAGTCGGGTTTGCTATCGTAGAGTGAAGCGCGTAGTCAACAACGCTGTCTTTTGCAAGTTCCATCCTCTCTTTGAAAGCTCTGTCAAGTTCCTTTAAATTCGATACCGGATCTATGAAATCTATGAAAGTCGTCACTCCGCCAAAAGCCGCGCTCACTGATCCTGTGTAAAAATCATCAACAGAGGTCCAGCTGGCAACGGTCAGATGAAAATGAACATGGGGGTCTATGAAGCCAGGAAGCACCCATTTGCCAGACGCGTCATATTCCTCTTTCGAATCGAATTCCTGCGAGCTTATAGCGCTTATCTTTTCATCCTTTACATAGACGTTCGCTTTGAAAAATTCGCCTTTTTTGTAGACAAGCCCGTTTTTTATCGCAAGATCGAACATCATATCCACCTCCTGCTTTTCAAAAGATCCAACACTAATTCTAACTCTTTCTCAACGCTGAGTTTGCTTGAATCTAAAAGGAGATCCTCACCTATGGGATCCTCGTATCTTTCAGAATATCCCGGAAGGAAAAATTCTTCTTTGTCGGCTCTCTCGTAAACTCCCTTATAGTCGCGAGATTTCAAAACATTCAAGGACGCTTCGAGATGAATGTGAAGAGTATCTATAATTCTTTTGAGAGATTCTCTCTGGGATCTTTTATGTGCCACGAGTGAGTAGATGAGTATCACGTTTTTCTCTTTCATAACTTCTGTGAAATTTCTTATGAACGAGAACATCTCCTCGATCGAATTCCTATCAAACAGATGATTTGAAACCATGTTCCTGAATTCGATTCCATCAACATGGAGCGAGAAAATTCCGCGCTCTCTCAAAGCGTCGTTCAGTCTTGAGGCGAGGGTGGTCTTTCCAGAAGCAGACATCCCGGTTATGAGAATCAGTTTTGAGCTCATATTCCGTATCTCCTCCGAGCCGACTGGACTATCTTCAATACGAGATCATCGTAGCTAAGTCCGTCAGCTTCTGCCATCTTGAGTATGTCAGAGTACCCCGGAACGAGAAGCGGCAGTGAATTAACATCTAAAACATAGTACTTATCATCCTTTATTCTGACATCCATCCTCGCATAGTCTCTCAGCCCCAAGACTTTGAAAACTCTCTTTGCCATCTCTTTTAAAGTACTCTCCATGAGATCTGAGAGTCTCGCTGGTATGTGGTAGGTGACATATCTGTCATATCCCTGATTCTTAACTCTGTCTGAGTAGAATTTCTCGATACCTTCTGGAAGAGAAGAAAAATCTATCTCGATTATCGGGAAAACTCTCAGATCGTTCTCTTCCTCCAAAAGCCCTATCGTAACCTCTCTTCCATCTATGAACTCTTCAATCAAAGCGGCTTCGTTGAAATTCTCATGAATCCATCTGACAGCTCTTTCAAGGCTCTCCTGGTCATTTACAACGGAATCTTTTCTCAATCCCTTTGAGCTTCCCTCTCTAACGGGCTTTACTATGAGCGGATATTCAAG
>WGAO01000044.1 GCA_015489065.1 Thermotogaceae bacterium
GAAACGAGAGGAGCCATGTTCCGAGTCCAAATACTCCCGCTCTCATCAGCATTCCCGTAGCTATGAAAGCCATTGGGAGTTTTTCCAGTTCATTCGGTATAGAAAAACTTCCGGTTTTCTGGTAGACCATTATGACACCGATAAGATACAGATTTGCACCTATTGAACCAACTATGAGATATTTTAAAGTGTTCCAGAAAACTTTCTTGTCTTTCCTGTCTATAGCCATGAGCCCAGCTTGAACGGATAAGACCTCCATAAGTAGATATATGTTGAATAGATCATAACTTATGAACGTGGCAGAGATGGTGAGAATAGAAGATAGGAAAAGGAGAGCTTTCTTTGAACTCCATTCGTTTCTGTTAAGAGCAACCATTAAAAAAGAGATTGAGACAGCTAAAGCAAATATTTTAGAATCATCACTCAATTTTAAATGGACTCCAAATTCCCCCAAAATATAAGCATCTCCAGGTTTTTCCAAAAAGAACAACGCGCTTAACACAAGAGGGTAAACAATTGTGAGGGGTTTTCTCAGAATATTTATCATAGACAAAGGAGTTAAAGATAAGAGTAAGAGGATTATCAAATGGATGTTCAACTATCTGTCATCCTCTCAATGTCATCGGAATTTTCTCTGTTCAGATTCTCAACGAGTGTTGAGATTATCGATACGGAAAGAGCGAGTATCGAGAAACCTATCACTATAGCTGTTATTATAACTGCTTGTGGTATCGGATCGGCGTACGCTAGGCTTCCATCAAATATCGGGGGTTTTGATCCTTCACTATAAGATGTGGATATGAACAGCATAACTGATCCTATGTTCGATACTTCAACTGATAAGATCTTTATGAATATGTTTTTGTTTAGAATGACTCCGAATATTCCCAAAAATATCATTAAAAGAGATGCATTCAACTCAAAACCACACTCCTATCTGCTATGAATATTCCTATTGCGTAATCGCTGACTCCTCCCACCCATATGAGGTTATCTTCGATGCTAATTAGTCCGCATCCGAATATCACAAGAGCTCTATCACCGTATTCTTCAAGGAGACCGTTTGGGCAAAGCTTGTAATCAGTGAACTTGAAATCGTTCTCATTGATCACTGCGAATCCATTTCGGTAAGATAAATCGCTTTTAACGACGGTGTGCCATCCTATTATCCATTTTTCATCAACTTTGACCGAATTTGTCGACCATCCGAGTTTTTCTTCGTGTTCTGAAGGCCTCTTGACTCTCTTGAGATCTGTTATCACTAGATTTTCAAGATCAGCTTTCCCGGCCCATAGTGAGAGCTCATCATTTGCAAAATGTGGTCTTGTAAGTATTCTTGTTTCATTTCCATCTATTTCCAGAAAAGTTGAATCTTTGTTGGATTTTGGAAAGAAAGGTCCATTTCCCATATCAATTGTGAAATATCCTATTCTTTTGACTTCGTTGAAATTGTACTTTGCAAACCCTAAGTAATCTTTTCTCTCGTAACTTGACTTACCAAAGCCCTTGGCGGTATAAAGTATCCAAATTTCATTTTCAAATATGTGAACTCTTGGGTCTTCGACTCCAAGCAAATCTTCTCTTGACTTGGGCCACATGATTATCTCTACATCTATAACATCTGGAAAGTTTTCTTCTAAGAGCTCTTTCAGACCTATTTTAAAATGTCCGATAGATGATGTATATTTATAGTAATCGAAGATGAGTCTTGGAAATATGTGAATTTCATCTTCTATAATCACAGCTCCTGGATTGAAAACTGCAACGGGTTTTCTTGGGTAATCCAAAATTCTGAATCTGCTGGGCGGCAATAAGATTCTTTTTTTGAAGGCATCTCTACATTCCAATGTTAACACTCCTCTCAAAAACTCTTTTTTCACCATCATATCTTGCGACGGAAAGTGCGTTCAATCTGTACTCTTTTCTATCCACAAATATCTTTTTGGATTTTTTGCTTCTATTAACAATTATCAAAGTTTTTCCAAGTTTTATCCAATCGATGTATCTGGATAACTTATAGGATGTTAGATTTCTTGGAACATTTTTGAAGACCTTCATGAATTCAAAGGTAGGTCTTTTTGTCACTGTTCCGTTTTTTACCAGTAGCAAAGACAGCGCGGAATCGTTGACGGTGCTCCATACCGAGACATTCCAGAGGTCTAAAACGATTGCTCTTAGGTATATAGACACTAGCCAAATACCAGCCAATTCGCCTTCTGCTGAAAGCCTCCCTCTGAAATTCCAGTCCCAGCTCAGATTTGTTTCAGTTAAGGCAATCGGGATTTTCACACGCCTCTTGAGATTCCTCATTTCTTCATAAAAATTCACTGGATCTACAAGAATTTCAGACTCGTTTTTCACATGGCCAAACGGATATCTGTGGATGGAAAAAACATCTGGTTTGAATTTGAGAAATCTTTTGACGGTTTTGGGATCTCTCCATAGTGAAGTTATATCTGGGAAAATCAGAGTATCTCCATCTTTTTGGAATTCAGCCAAAAATTTTTCATATTTTTTAATGACTTCATCCAAACTCTCTTTCTTCAACCAGCTAAGATTCAAAATCTTGTATATATCTGGCTCGTTTCCCACAGACCATATGATTTTCTTTTTGTAAATCCTCCTCACTTTTTTCACAAACGAAACCATATCCTCTGGAGAGTGCCCGTTAAGGGGAATTTGAACTATTGGAGTCGCTCCGAGATCGTCACACAACTTGAAGAAATCTTCTAGCGCCCAAGTTCTGATTCCATTTGCGTCGTACCATAGCCCTCCTATTCTAACCGTATCCACTTCAATATCTTTGAGAGCATTTTCAACTGCTTTGAAATCATCAGGAGAGAGCCTGTCAAAGTACCAGTAGTTTATTCCAAAGAAATTCCCGCTTATGGAAAAAACTACAGTAGGGATGAGGAAAAACATCAGAAAGCCTTTGATATCTTCCACCACCCGCCTATAAAGTATTTGTCGTTGATAATTCTTAAGAGTATATTAACACTGCTCTTAAAAGATATCCTCAGAGTGTACATTATATATGTCTTTGTGTCTCTTGAAACATCGCTTTTGTATTCGGTCTCTATCGTAGCAGGTCCTTTTATGAGAAGGGCGATTTCAGACTCTAATTCTGGATCTTCTGAGAATTTTGCATACAGTGAAAACATCTGGGCGTCTGGTCCATATTCAAAACCGAGCGGATAATCTACTATCGCTCTGGAACCAACGGGGTAATTGGACAAGAAGACATATCTTGCGTTGAACTTTAGATAAGGCAGAAATGTGTTGTACATCCACCTCGAAGTTTTGGTGTATGACATTTCTATATATCCATGATTTCCAAACAAATCGAGAGTTTTGACGATTCCTGTCGTTAGTCCGTAGGCAGTTGGTTTTATATCCGCTCTCTCTGTCAGAGGGATCGCAATGTCATCAAGAGCGATTTCGAAGTAGCAGTTCCAACCTTTAAGGAAAGTCCAGAAAAAGCTGGCGTCTAGCATCGAGTTTGTGTACCCTTCGTTGAAATTGTTGTGAAGGATTGCGAGTGGATCTAGAGAGAAAAGGTCCAGAGATTTCCCTCCCACCATTGTCAGCTCTCCCACTGAAATTTTCATGGAATTAATCGGATAAAATTCTAATCTATGGATAACCAGATTTTTCGATTTTTCATAGTAAGGAGACAATGGATCTGCATTCACGGGTCGGATTGACGACTGCACTTTCCATTCGTCTTTTGAAAGAACAGGATTTATAGATGCTATGATAAAAGAATAGCTGAGATATTTGAATTTCGTAAAGTATGAGAAATTATCAAGATAAGGAAATTTTCCCGAAAGTGCAACAGGATATCTCCAGCACCCCCACTTTACTTTATTTCTTCCCAATGTGATTCTCTGATTACCAAGATCGAATGATAAATACGATGTGTATGGGAATCTCATATCGAACGATATATGTGGCATGCTTGGTATGTAGAAGAAACTCGTGTCAGGCCACTTTCTAAGCGCCATGTATTCCTTTCCAGAAAAAACTTCAAGATGGAATGTCACGGGATCATTTGTGAAATTGAATGTGATTTTTAAAAAAGGTGGTATGTCATCGATTATGTAAAAAGTGGATGGCTCATAGTAGACTTTCCACCATCCACCTATTTGAAAGGAAAAGTTCGTGAAGAAGTAATTGGGATTTATAGAAATTTCTACCTCATCGTTTTCATTGGTTGTCTGATTAGATACTTCTTGAGCAGCCATTCCTAGGTTGATCTCCCTGTAAAGAGAACCGCAAAAATTCAATGAAAGTCCTAAAGAATTCAAGAGAGTCAGTACTACAAATAAAACTCGCTCCAAATTTTCACTTCCCGATCAAGTCAGAGATTCCTGTGTAAAGCCTGATAGAGTTGTTTATAAAGTTCATCATAGGTGTTATTAGCGATATCATTTCATTTATGGACATCATCGGGTTATCTGGAACAAAGACTATATCCCCCGATTGAAGCTTCGGATTCTTCCCCATTTTCTTTCCTCTCACCCAGCTCATGTCGTACACTTCGATAACACCTTTTATCCCACCACGGAAGACATAAACTTTACTCGAAACAGCTGTTTTCAGAAATCCGCCAGCTCTCATTATAGCTTCAAGCAATGTCGTTTCTCTGTCTATCATGATCACCGTTGGATTCCTAACGGCTCCAAGGATATAGACTCTGTTTAGAGTTCGAGAGGGTACATAAACTATTTCTCCACCACTGACTTTCACATTCAAAAGCTGGTCGTAATCTAAGTTGAGTGTTTTCTTCTCACCATCTTTGCTCACTAGCACTATTTCTCTCTTTGATTCCCATCCATTGAGACCGCCGGATATGGACAGAATCTTTAGAAGGCTTTCCTCTCCATTTCCGACAAATACAGCTCCAGGCCTTGTGACATCTCCGAATACATATACGAAGCTTTCTTGTAATTCGTCAAATATCAAAACATCTCCGTCGCTGAGTTTGTAATTTGGAATATCTTTTGTGTCTATTCTAAGATTTTCTTGCTCTTCATTTCTCATAACTCTGATGATTCCAGATCCAGATGGAACACCTCCAAGTTTTGCTAGGAGATCCTTCAAGCTAGAACCACTAGGCAATATATATCTTCCCTGCCTCACACCAGTTCCAAAAACATAAACTGTTATGATATCCGGATCTATTCTTGCAAAATCTCCATCTTGGAATTCAAAACTCAATTTGCTGAGATCGGATTTATAGTATATAGTTTTGCTGAAAACTTCTTTGCCATTTCTGAAAACCTTTATCTTGTAAGAACCTTTTTCATCGCTGAATTTCATCATGTTGAGTTTCGATATGAAATTTGCGACATTTGGCTCCTCATCATAGCTAAAAAAGATCACTCTTGATCCCATTATCTTGCTGTATACATAAATTCTGACATTTTTTTTAAGAAAGATGTGAACAACTCCTCCGTCTTTAAAATCACCGCTGATACCTCTAATTTTGTCCTCGCTCAAGTGGAGTTTTGAAAGGAGTGACTCCTTAGTTATTTTTTCGTTTCGCCCAAAGTAAACCACTGAAGACATGTCTCCAACGACATACACCACACTTTCGCGTTTTGGAACGAATATCACGATGTCCCCATCGTTTAATTTTTCATCAGTTTTTTTGCTTATCAAATCGTCTAATTCTATGATTTTTTCCTTTCCATCTCTTAAAAGTTTTAATTTGTCTATTTCTCTGCTGCCAGTGGGCAACAACTTATATCTGATGAGGACACTTCGAAGACTCTCTCCTTTTTCCATTAAACCTGCGGCTATGGCTCCTTTTGATGTGTAGATATAAACTCTTCCGAAAGCATACGGGGTGATGTATATATAATCGCTGTCTTTGAGATCGATATTAGATTCCCCGCTTAGAACATCTTTCGTTCTGAAAGTTAAAGTCGTTCCGGCTCTACTTATGAATATAACGCTGTTCTCATCGCCGATGCCGGTTTTATAAAGGAGAGTTCTCAGATCGTTTTTCTCGACGCCAGAAAACGCTACGACACCACTTTTCTCACCGTTTATATATACTTTTATAGGGTTGACCGTGGATATATAGATTGTATCGTTATCTTCTACTGGAATATCAGGAAGCTCTGAAAAATCGCTCACCACATATCTTTGGATTTTTCCATTCCTTATCAGGCGAAATTCTATCTTAGTGCCGCTTTTCAGCGAGAGGCCCAGAATAGCCGGAATTTTTCTCAGAGTGATCTTTTCAGATTCGTATGTTTTTATCTGTTTTGATATCTCTCCCATGATGTATATTTTCATCTCTTTGAATTTCTCTACTTTTATGATGTCTCCATCTCTCAAGATGGTTTTTTTCATGCTCTCTATATCTTTGACATCAAAGGTTATTGTCTTTCCATCTCTTGATAGAGTAATTGATTTTGTTGTCTTCGGATCCAGTTTTACGCCTGATCCGACCAGTATATCGAACAGATTTTCTCCTTCTTTTATATACCTGTATCCCTGAAGAATCCCATCTCCATAAACTATCACCTTTCTTGGTAAGGATGTGTAAATTACATCTCCGCTTCTCAGAATAGGATCATATCTTCTATCGCCGGTCATTAGATACTTCCAGTAGTCAACTTTTATTTTCTTTCCATCTCTCACTATTGTCACATTTTCTGGGTTTATCTTGGTTTCTTTCCCATCCAGTATTGAAAGAATGACAGAGAGCCTTCTCTCATCTTCTTCCAATTTTGATAAATCGAATCTCCCAGTTATGGCGCCGTGCATGTAAACATATTCGGGAAGTCTTTTTACGAGTATTATGTCCATGTCCTTAAGTGGTTCTTGAGGAATATCTTCTGGTGATCTTGCTGTATAGTTATTCACTTTATTATCTCTCATAAGCTTTATCTCCCAGCTGATACTTCCTTTAAAGGTTATTCCGGAATTGGATAAAACATTTCTCAATGTAGGATGGTCTCTCTCAGATAAAACCAATTTCCTTGACACGTCGCCAACGAGGTATATTTCAATTCTTTTATATGGAACCACATATATCATGTCTCCGTTTTCCAAGCGGAAAGTGGTGAGTTTATTGAAGCTTGATGTTTGAAAATCGTATTCTTTATCTTTTCTGAAGAGTTTTATCTCTTTTATCAAGTCTGAGTTCATCGAAATTCCAGCTTCAGCAAGAATCTTGATAAGCGTTGTATCGTTTTCTATTTCGTACATTCCTGATCTAACAGATCCCCAATTCCCAAATATTCCAACATACATGGGTTTGGGAACAAAAATGACATCACCTGCTTGGAGCTCTGGATCGTATTTTTTGTCTCCTTCTTCCAGATACTTTGAGAATTCTACATTGATCACCTTTCCGTTTCGAATTATCTTAACGCTTTCAGGCAAGTTATCCTGCACTTTCTTTCCGTTTTGAACAAGCGACATAACTGCGGACAACCTTCTTTGATCTTTTTCCAAACTGGAAAGATCATAAGCACCGCTTATCAAACCATGAAAGAAGACCCATTCTGGATGCTTTTTTTCAACGTAAACGGCAGCAACAGATGATGGGAGAAACGTGCTTAAGGATTTCTGTATCATATCCTGTATTTCTTTTGGGGATTTCCCTGCGACTTTCGTGTATCCTATATACGGAAGGGATGTAAAGCCATCAGAGTCCACTGCAACAGTCTTGCTGATCGTCTCACCCATTTGAAGGTATATATCAATAGATAGGATATCACCTTTCTGAACCTTGTAGGCCATTCCAAAGATGGTCATGAGCATTAGAAGCAAAATCCCAATCTTTTTCACGATAACCACCTCACTTTGTTAAAAACAACTCCAAGGATTTTTTCTTCAAGCTTTCTATATAACTCTTCAGAAAGCGTTCTGTTTGATCCCATTTCAGATATAACTAGGAGCACAAAGTCAGCCATATCTGCTAAGTTCAGAAGGTCTACAATTCTCTTCTCATAGGACGGAGAATCTATTATTACTACATCAAAGTTGTTTGGGATATTTCTCCAATCTGAGAACGGAAGGAAGTGAATCTTTCCAATTTTAAACTCTTTTTTATTTTTTGATCCTGGCTGTTCTGAGAATCCGAATCTTTTTGACAGATCTTTTTTGTCAGAGTCTCCATCTATTAAGAGCACTTCTCTCCCTATATCAGATAGCCTTTCTGCAAGCTTTAAGGATATTGTGCTTTTTCCATCTCCATCACTCGGACTACACACGAGAACCTTTCCTCTGACTTTTCTCATATCTGCAACGATCCTCTCGATATCAATGTTCAGTTTTCCTCTTCTTATAGTGTAGTATTCATCTATGCCGTTCATTCTTGCAAATATAATATGATCCGTTACATTTTTGTGAGATGATTCTTTCCAAAATACGATCAGAACACCGAAAAATATACCTATTGAAAGTCCAACGGCTCCGAGCAAAATCTTTGAAACTTCCTTTGGAACATGGGTGTACTTCGGAGGAGATATCACCGTTACGGGATAAACCGTAGAGAGTTCTGAGAGCATGGTTTGTATCTGCTGCTGCCATATGAAAGATAAAAGATCCTTGTAGACCTCGATGTCCGCCTTTATAGAGGTGAATTGCTCCTCAAGTCCCACTAATTTTTCTATTCTCTTTCTGATCTCCTTTAGAACTTTCTCACCAGAAGCTATTTTTATTTCAGAACTTTTCAAATTCAGAGTATTCTCTGATATCATCTTTCCCATCTCTGAAAACCCGATCGGATTTTGTAGTAAGGAAGATTTTACAAGCTCTAGTTTGCTTTTAAGATCTTCAATCTGAGCCTTTGTTTTTCTGATCTCTATGTAATCCTTTGGATATACCGCTTGCAATGCAGATAGCTGCGCTTCAAGGTCGCTTATCTCTTTGTTGAGATATTCCACCATTTGAAAATCTCGGTGAATTGATGAACTTCGAAACTCCTCTAAAAGCTTTGAATTTTCATCCCTTAGTTTTGACAACGCAACTTTTGAAGCGGATAATGTTGTTTCTATCTGGTATTCCATGTTTTTAAGGTTTAAAAGTTCATCTTCCAGCGATACGACACCGTTTCTTTTTTGAAATTCAACGAGTTCGGATACTTTTTCTTTAAATTCTTCATAAGTCTGTCTTCTCTTTTCATCCAAAAACTCTGTTTTTTTCCTTATGCTCTGGGATCTCATATTCTCTATTTTCTTTTTGAACTCATCTATTATTCCACTGACGATCTCATATCCGACTTTTGGGTCCTTTGATTTATATCTGACGCTTATAAGGGCAGATTTTCCCAAAGTGGAGACTTCTAGGTTCTTTGAGATCGTTCTGTAAGCCAGCTCTAAGAGATCCTCATCGCTGTATCCCTGCTTTTTGAATTTCTCAAGATCTTCTCTATTTAGGATTTTTTCGAGTAGATTTTTCCTCCTTATAACATTTTCAACTATACTTCTGCTCTTCATTATCTCTATGTAGTCATCTACATTTCCTTCATTTCCAAGGGGAATGGAGAATCCTCCTAAACTGAAAGAGCTTGCTTTTGTTCCCTCTACTCTTATCACAGAGCTGATTTCATACTTTTTTGGAAGGATTTCATATATGCCAACAGTTGCAGCCGCGATTAAAATCGTGCTGATCAAAAACAGCCATTTCCACCTCTTAAATATCCTTATCATATCAGAGAATTCCAGCTCCACGCTTTAAGCCTCCTTGTGGTGAAGGGTAAGCGCATTGAATTCTACCACCTTACAGAACTCTATCAATCGTTGAAATTTCAATGTATTCCAATGGTCATCGCAAGTTAAGAGTGCTAGAATGTAATGTGCATAGCAAAACTTCGCCGATGGAGGTGAGAATGTTGATAATAAAACGTCATCTTATATATGTGGATGCAAAATCTATCAAAAAGGTCGGAAATGAATCAAGTGAGGAGAATGAGATAAACGAGCTGCTGGAGAGCGCCAAAAAAGAGGCAGAAGAGATCATTAAAAATGCTAAAGATGAAGCTCAAAAAATTGTTGAAAATGCAAAAAATGAAGCTCAAAGAATAATAGATGATGCCAAGATTGAAGCAGAAGAGATTCTGAATTCAGCGGAAATTGAAATAAATGAGAAGCTCTCAGAGATAGATTCTCTGAAATCCTATATAGCGGCTTTTGGAGAAAGGTTGAATGAACAGCTAAATGGTCTTGCAAAGGAGCTTGCTGAGAAATCTTTTCCGGCCTTTAAGGCTATCTACAGGAAAATATTGGAAAAAGATGTGGATGAGGATCTTGCCAAAAGAAGAATAGAGTCAGCACTTGAGAAAATCTTCTACTCAGAAGGAGTGATTTTGAGAGTATCTCCAAAGGATTCAGAAAAACTTTCGGATGTACTTGAATCTTTAAGATCTCAAGGCTTTGAAGTGCGTATAGATCCAGATCTTTCAGAAGGAGATGTGTTAGTGGAAACAGAGAAAGGTATCATAGATAAAACCACACCCTTTAGATGGAAGATGATAGAAGACATATTGGATGAAATTCTCTGAAAGGAGCTGATAGATTTGAAGTGGGATCTTTCGTTGATATACAGGAGTAAAAAAGATGCTCTGAAGGATTCAGAAGAAGCTGTAGAGCTTTCGAAGAGACTTTTGGATTTTGATGTTGAAAGCATAGACAAACCAGCTTTGGAAAAACTCTTTAAAGAAATCGAGAAAGTTCTTTGGAAGTCTCTTCTTCCACTTCAATATGCTTCACTTCTTTTTTCAAAGAATATGCAAGATGTAGAGGCCCAAAAGCTCTACGGGATTCTCCAGAGGAATTATTCTCTTGTTGATGAGAATATTTCAGTTGTCAAGGCGAGGCTCTCCTCACTTCCCGTTGAAAAACTTGAAGAGTTCAAAAGTTTGGAAAACTACTCTCATGTTGTTGAGAGGATAATTGACGAAAAGGAGCACACATTATCAGAAGAAGCTGAAAAAGTGCTTTCCGCTCTCAGCATCTCAAGAAGAGATGCAGCTGCTGACACCTACGAAAAGCTCGCTTCTTCTTATGTATTTGAAATCGATGGGAAGAAGCTGACAGGTGAGGAAGTCAGAGCTCTCAGATATCAAAGAAATGGGAATTTAAGGAAGCGCGCTATGAGAATATTCTTTGAAAGATATAGAGATGATAGTCTTGTTATAGAAAATCTCTATAACATCGTTGTAAAAGATTGGGACACAGAAGCTAGGCTCAGAAATTACGATAGTCCAATATCTATGAGAAACTCAGAAAACGAAGTTGATGATGAAATCGTTCAGAAGCTTATAGACATAACAACAAAGAATTACCACATAGTAGAGGAATATTACGGTTGGAAATCAAGATTCCTGGGAGAAGAGCTCACGCCAGCTGATGTCTACGCACCAATCGGTGATGTTGATAGAAAATACAGTTTTGAAGATGCAAAAAGAATAGTTCTAGAAGCTTACTACGAGTTTTCCAGCTTTACTGGAAAGATAGTGGAATCGTTTTTCAAAGAAAACAGAATAGATGCCTTTCCAGCATTGGGAAAAACTGGAGGTGCTTTCTGCTCGTACAATGTTCCCAACGGGAAACCTTTTGTTCTGCTTAATTTTACCGGCAAGATCAGGGATGTTATGACGATGGCTCATGAACTTGGACATGGTTTGCATGGGACCCTTTCATCCAAGCAGACCCTTCTCAACTATCATACACCTTTGACCATGGCTGAAGTGGCTTCTGTCTTTGGGGAATTCCTAGTTTTTGACAAGCTCAAGAAAGAACTTAGCGGTGATGAGAGAAGAGCTTTTGTTGCGAGCAAGATTGAGGATATCTTCTCCACGATGTTCAGGCAGAATATGTTCGTTAGATTTGAGATAAGAGCTCACGATTTAGTATCGAAAGATGGATTCGCATCGTTTGATGATCTCTCAAGAATATACTCAGAAGAGCTCTCGAAGATGTTTGGAAAATCGGTTAGGATAACAAAAGAGTATCACGATGAGTGGAGTAGCATTCCACATTTTTTCTTTGCACCTTTCTATGTTTATGCGTACAACTTTGCCAATGCTCTTGTTATAGCTCTCTATCAAAGGTATTTAGAAGAGGGAGAGAAATTCGTTCCGAAATATGTGAAACTCCTTGAGAGTGGTGGAAAAGATTATCCAGAAAGACTTCTCAGAGATTTTGGAGTGGATATGAAAGACGATAGCTTTTGGGAAGAATCTTTCGAGTTTCTTGAGAAACTTCTCAAGGAGGTGATTTCTTGAACCTCTATATAGATGTCGGAAATACTCATACGGTATTTGGTGTGAGATCTGGAGAATCTTTCAGAAAATGGAGACTTTCAACCAGAAGGTACGAAACAGAAGATGAGATTTTTTCTCATCTTAGTACGTTATTGGAGAGTGAAGGATTGGACTACAAATCCATAGATGGTATCGTCATATCGTCCGTTGTTCCATCTTTAAACAGAGTTCTGAGAAGACTCTCGGAGAAATTCTTCAAAGTAAATCCTTTGTTTGTGGTTGCGGATGATATGTGCGGTGTGAAGTGGCCTGTTAAAGATCCAAAAGCCATAGGTGCAGATAGAGTTGCAAATGTTGTTGGGGCTGTTCATGAATATTCAAAAGATATCCTTGTTGTTGATTTTGGGACTGCTATAACCGTTGATGTTGTGAAGGATGCTTCGTTTTTGGGCGGGACGATATCTCCTGGAATAATGACCATGCTCTATTCACTTTTTAGTAGTGCGGCAAAGCTTCCTCTGATAGATCTTTCTATCGTTCCAAAGAGTTCCATAGGAAAAAATACAGAGGATAACATACGAATAGGAATATTAAAGCTCGTTGCATACGGTTTGAACAGAATCATTGAGGATGTAGAAAATGAATTGAATTATCACCCAACAGTAGTTGTAACCGGTGGGCAATCGGAGATGGTGTTAGATATTCTCAGACATGATATCTACGATCCTGACATAACACTGAAAGGTATGGAGTGGTACAAAAAATTCCATGTGGTATAATTTTGGGAGCAAATCCGATACAAGGAGGGGGGATAGGTATGAGGAAACTTCTGGCAATCTTTTTGATCGTGCTATCCGTCATGTTCTTCGCCGCCGTTAAGAACCCTGATACTATTGTTGAACTGACTATAGGGGAACCCAGTACTCTCGATCCACATCAGGCTTATGACACCGCGAGTGGAGAGGTCATATACAACGTCTATGAAAATCTTATCCAGTACAAAGGTAGCAGCTTATCTGAATTTGAACCAAGGCTTGCTACGAAATGGGAGATTCTCGATGGAGGAAAGACCTACAAATTTTACATTCGCAAAGGTGTGAAGTTCCACAACGGAGATCCTCTCACCCCAAAGGATGTTGAGTACTCCTTCGAAAGAGGGCTCATACTCGATCCAGCAGATGGTCCAATGTGGATGCTTTGGGATGCTCTCTTTGGAGTTTCCAGTCTTGAGGAATTTGTTGAAAACAAGCTTGGAGTAGCCTGGAAAGATCTCTTTGACGCTAAAGGAAATGTCAAGCCAGAGTATCACGACGCTCTCGTTAAAATATACACTGACTACATAGATAAAGCTGTTGAGGTTGATGGAGACGCGGTTGTTTTCCATCTCGCAAGGCCGTTTGGACCGTTCATGAACATCCTCTCCCAGAGTGCAAACTGGGCAGCAATTCTTGATATGAAATGGTGTGTAAGCATAGGTTGCTGGGACGGAAAAGCCGAAGGCTGGTGGAAATACCACGACATAAAGAAAGAAGATTCCCCGCTTTATGCAAAGATGAACGGAACTGGTCCTTTCAAGTTTGTCAGCTGGAACAGAGCCGAGCAGAAAGTAATTCTTGAAAGGAACGACGATTACTGGAGGACACCAGCAAAGATAAAGAAAGTCGTTATCTGGACAGTTAGCGAGTGGAGTACAAGACGTGCAATGCTTGAAAAAGGAGACGCTGACATGGTTGCGGTTCCAACACAGTACTTGCCGCAGGTTGAGGGAATGAAAGGTGTCGAAGTCATCAAACCGCTCCCAACTCTGATTGTCGCATCACTTCACTTCAACTGGACGGTTAAGTCAAACAGCAAGTACATAGGTTCTGGAAAACTTGACGGAAATGGAATTCCACCAGACTTCTTCAGCGATATACATGTCAGAAGAGCCTTCATTTGTGCGATAAACTACGACGCTATCATCAATGATGTTCTCCACGGGCTTGGAAGAAGAATACCGACCGATCTTCCAGAGGGGCTTCTTGGATTTGATGAGGACCTTCTCTACGAGGACTACGCTCCAAGATTTGACCTCGATTGTGCTGCTGAGGAATTCCACAAGGCTTGGAATGGACAGGTATGGGAAAAAGGCTTTAAGATGACGCTCCTTTACAACCTTGGAAACGAAGTTAGAAGAACAGCTGCTGAGATGCTTAAGACATACATTGAGTCACTCAATCCAAAATTCCACATAAATGTCGTTGGTTTGCAGTGGCCTACATATCTCGATGCTACGAGACATGGTACTCTGCCGGCATTCATAATTGGATGGCTTGCTGACTACCCAGATCCGAACAACTTCATATTCACATACTACGATTCCAAAGGAACCTATGGAGGAAGACAGGGAGAGAACTTCAGGAAGTTCGTTTCCACGCCAAGAGAAGAGCTTGGTGGAAAGAGCTTGGATCAGCTTATAGAGGAGGCTGCACAGGAAGTCAATCCTGAAAAGAGAAAAGCTCTCTACGAAGAGATTCAGAGATTTGCAATGAAATATGCTCTTGGTGCACCGCTTTATCAAGCAATGGGATTCCATGTGCAGAGAACATGGGTCAAAGGATGGTACTACAACGAGATGAGACCCGGTGCTGACTTCTACACGCTCTACAAATCAGAGAAGTGATCAACTCGATTGAAAGCTTGCGGGCGCCTTCGGGCGCCCGCTTTTATGCTATAATCTGCGAGAGAATCGAAGAAATGAGGAGGGATACATCGTGAAGAAGGTGCCACTGGAGAAAAGAAGAACAGTTGCGATCGTTGGGCACAACGGTAGTGGTAAGTCACATCTGCTTTCAACTATGCTCGTTATGAAAGGACTTCTCGATAAACCCGGACCAAAAGGGGTTGACTTCGACCCGGTAGAACAGGAAAAAGGCTCTTCTGTCACCTCCCATGTTGCCACTTTCGAGTGGGCGGATGGTAGGTTTTCTTTTATAGATACTCCAGGGTTTGGAGATTTCATGGGTGAGGTCATAAACGCCATATATGTTTCTGAAAATGTTCTCATGGTTGTGAACGCCACAGCTGGTGTGGAGATACAAACTGAGAGATATTGGCAGATAGCTGAGAATTACGGAAAACCCATAATGGTGTTTGTAAATCAGATGGATAAAGAAAGAGCCGATTTTGACAAATCTCTCTCTGATTTGAAAGAGCGCTTTGAAAAGAAAATGATACCGGTTCTTGTTCCGATAGGAAAAGAAAGTGACTTCAAGGGTGTTGTGGATGTTTTTTCCGGTAAGGCATATGTTTACAGTGATGGGAAAAGAGAAGAAACAGAGATACCAGAAGATGTGGCAGATTATGTGGAAGATCTCAAGATGAACGCTATAGAGGACATAGTGGAGCTTGATGATGAGCTTATGGAAAAATATTTAGAAGGAGAAGATATAGAACCGCAAAAGATATTTGAAGCTCTTAAAAAAGGATATCTATCCGGAGAGGTTGTTCCAGTACTCGTCGGATCTGCTGAAAAGAACATAGGAGTGGATATCCTCCTTGACAAGATATTTGAGATAGGAATTTCACCAAATGAGGCGAAGCCCTACAGAGCGAAGATGGAAGATAAAGAAATCGAAGTTGAGATGAAAGATGATGAGCCTTTCGTTGGCTTCATATTCAAAGCGGCTGTTGACAAATTCGTTGGTAAGGTCACCTATGTCAAAGTAATATCTGGGAATCTCAAAGCTGGTGACAGCTTTGTTAATATGAGAAAAGAGACTACTGAAAAGGTTGGACATGTTTATGTTCCGGTTTTAGCCAAGCAGGAAGAAGTTGAAGAGGTTTCAGCTGGAGACATTGCTGTTCTTCTCAAGCTCAATGAAGCTGCGGTTGGCGATACTCTTGCTCACAAAGACAGAAAACTCAAAATAATTCCTCCTGAATATCCAGAGCCGATGTATTCGCGATCAGTCAATCCGAAGTCTAAGCAGGATATAGATAAGATAAACAACGGTCTTGCTAGGCTTGCGGATTCCGATCCTACATTCCAGTGGGAATACGACCCTGAAACCCAAGAGACCGTCATATCTGGACTCGGTGCCACACATCTTGAAACGATGATTTCAAGACTTAAGAGCATATTCGGTGTCGATGTTGAGATAGGAAAGCCAAAAATAGCGTATCGCGAAACGATAAGAAAACAAGCGATTGCCGAGCACAAACACAAAAAGCAGACTGGTGGACATGGACAGTACGGACATGTGAAGATAAGACTTGAGCCACTTCCAAGAGGCGGTGGATACGAATTCATCGATCAAATAGTTGGTGGTGTTATACCGAAGAATTTCATTCCATCTGTTGATAAAGGAATAAGAGAGGCGATGAAAAAGGGTATTCTCGCGGGATATCCAGTTGTTGATGTCAGAGTGGTCTTGTTTGACGGTTCATACCATGAGGTTGATTCTTCTGATATATCCTTCCAGATCGCTGCGATACAAGCTTTCAAGAAAGGTATGGAGCAGGCAAATCCCGTGATACTAGAACCAATAATGGATGTTGAGGTTTTCGTTCCTGATGAAAATGCTGGGGATGTCACGGGAGAAATTACTGCAAGACGCGGAAGACCCCTTGGCATGGAACCTGCTGGAAAGGGTATGACAAAAATAAAGGCAGAAGTTCCTCTTGCAGAAATGCTCGATTTCTCCAACAAGCTTTCGTCAATAACGAGTGGAAGAGGATACTTTACGATGAGGTTCTTGAAATATCAGGAAGTTCCACCGAATATTCAGGAGAAGATAATCGAGGAGAGAAGAAGGGAGATGGAGGAAAAGAAATGATGCGGGGCTTTTGCCCCGCATTTTAACGGGGTGATTGAATGACAGCAGTAGTTTTCATCTTGGTTTTTGTGGGAATAGTAGTGGTTCATGAATTTGGACATTACCTTTTTGCCAGGATGTTCGGAGTTCAGGTATTGGAGTTTGCTATCGGATTCGGACCGGCGATTTACAAAAAGAAGGGAAGAGAAACTACTTTCCGGGTGAACATATTTCCACTTGGTGGATATGTGCGTCTTGCAGGTGAAAATCCTTATGATGAGGGAAATTGGGAGGATGGAAAAGGCTTCTATGATAAGCCCGCTTGGCAAAGGTTTTTCATATCTTTTGCAGGTCCCCTGTTTTCCATACTGGCCGGATACGCGATATTTTTGGTGATAGTCAATGTCTGGGGCGTGAATTTCTCAGGGGTTAGTCAAGTTCTCCCAAACTCTCCTGCTGAGAAAGCAGGTCTAAAAAAAGGTGACATCATCATGAAAATGAACGGAAAATATGTATTTGATCCAAGCGTTATATCAAAGATAATAAAAGAGGGAAAAAAGGTGAATCTTGTTGTGCTGAGATCTGGGCAGAAAGTGAATCTGAGAATAACACCGTATTTGATGCCACGTCAGCTTGACTTATTTCTCTCATCTGCAACAGGATTTGTGAACGGCGATTTTGTATCCATAGAAAATTCTCAAAATCCAACACCGGATTTTTTGAAGAGCCTTCTAAAGAGCCGTGTTGAGATTGATTTTGAGAATTCAAGAGTTGAGGGAGTACTTGATAGCTATTTTTACACACCTGAGAGGTATGCACTGGGATTTGTCTTCTCAGGTCTATCACCGAAGTTCAGGAGGGACAGAGCTCCTTTTAAAAAGGGAGATATCATAGTCTCAATAGATTCGCAGAAGATAAGCGGATGGCTTGATTTCATAAGAATAAGCAGATATGTCTCGATGGATCCAGATCAAATTTATATAGAGATGGTTGGAAAGAAAGTGGATTGGTGGAGCTACGGATCTTCTGAATATCTGAATTTAAAAGTTCTTCGGAGCGAAAAAATAATAAATCTGAAGCTTAAGAAAGAAGACATCAAAGAAGTGCTCTTTGATAGTTCCCTTTTTGAGGTTGAAACTCCTCCTTATAAACCTAAGAGTTTCTATGAGAGATTTGATATTGCGGTCTCAAGATGTAATTGGATACTTGTTATAACTTGGAATACACTCTTTAAGGGGTTCTTCAAAAGTGTGAGCAGTGGTCAGGTTACCGGACCAGTTGGTCTTGCTTGGGCTGTTGGAAGTGCTGCGAAGATGGGGCTTGATTCTGTTCTTGTTCTCGTTGCTGTTATAACGATTAACCTTGGGGTTTTCAACCTTCTTCCTCTCCCGGCGCTTGACGGTGGAAGGATCGTTTTCGCACTCGTTGAGATGATAACGGGGAAGAAATTGAATCCGAGAGTAGAAGCTATGGTCCACACAATAGGATTTCTTATTCTGCTTGGATTTCTCGTTTACATAACCTTTATGGATGTCGGGAGGTTCTTTAGATGAAGATCAGAATAGGAAATATATCAATAGGTGATGGAGAACCAATAGCAATACAATCGATGACAAACACGCCGACTTTTGATGTTGAAAAAACGGTATCTCAGATAAACGACTTGGAAAGATCTGGAGTTGATATCGTCAGAGTTTCCGTTCCCGATGAAAAGAGTGCGAGAGCTTTGAAAATGATAAAAGGAAGAATAAGCGTGCCGATTGTTGCAGATATACATTTCGATTACAAACTCGCTATCCTATCGATAAAAATGGGAGCTGACAAGATAAGGATTAACCCTGGAAATATAGGAGCTGATTGGAAAGTCAGAGAATTAGCAAAGGCTGCAAAAGAGAGGAATATTCCTATAAGAGTTGGAGCAAACAGTGGCTCCCTTCCAAAAGATTTGGAGGGGTATGAGAAGAGGTACGTGGCGATCGCAGAAGCTGCTTTAAGAGAGGTGAGAATTTTAGAAAACGTTGGGTTTGAAGATATCGTTGTTTCCGTGAAAAGTTCAGATCCGTTAGAGACCATAAAGTCGAATGAGTACATAAGAAAAAGAGTCGAATATCCTATTCACATTGGAGTCACAGAAGCCGGAGTTTACGAGAGCGCTGTGATATCTTCGTCGTTCGCTCTTGGATATCTTCTTTACGAAGGAATAGGAGATACCATAAGAGTGTCAATAGCGGGAAATCCGATAAGAGAAGTTATCGTCGCAAGGAAACTTTTGAGCTTCCTTAGATTGAGAAAAGAGCCGAGAGTCATAGCGTGTCCGAGCTGTGCAAGGGCAGTTTTTGATGTTGAGAAGATAGCACATGATGTAGAGGATAAGCTATTCGAGCTTGGAAAACCCGTGACTTTTTCGGTTCTTGGATGCTATGTCAACGGAATAGGTGAGGGAAAAAGCGCTGATGCTGGAATAGCTGGAATCGATGGAGATAGATTCGTAGCTTTTAAAAACGGGAAAATATTGGGAACTTACAGCATGGATGATTTGTACTACATAGTGGAAGATTTGATAAAGGAAGTTTAAAAACATATATCTTTGTACATATCCGCTTTTCTGTTCACAAAGTACGCATGGGAGTCTCCCATTTCTTCGTATCTGTAGTGATCCAAGACAGAGACATCGATATCTGTCGTCAAAATTCCTTCTTCATCATCAAGCTGTGATAGCACTTCACCAGACGGATGAACGACTCTACTCTTCCCTATAAAGTCCATAAAACCTTTGCCAGTAGTTGAAGAGGAGATTAAGAAGCTTCCGTTCTCTATTGCTCTTGCTTTTGTAGCTGTGTCGTATATCCTCCATCTTTCCTTTCCAAAAGCAAAGAGTGATGTCAGAACCTGCGCGCCCCTAAGGGTGAGAATTCTCGAAATTTCCGGAAATCCTATCTCATAGCATAGCAAAACTCCAAATCTCACTCCCTTGAAATCAAATACCAGGAAATCCTCTCCTGGCTCAAAAATTTCTTTCTCTTTCCTGAAAAGATGCGTTTTGTCATAAAATAAAACTTCTCTCTTTTTCCTGATAACAACCGCAGAATTTCTCAGACTTTTTCCAACTATCCTCGGCGCTCCGAAGATTATCATCGCGTCTTTTTCTCTTGATAGTTTCACAAGATTTTTTAAATTCGCGCTCAGAAATTTTGCACCTTCTCTCAAAATTCTCTCGTCTAAGGTATATCCGCTCAAGAAAAGCTCTGGAAAGACAAAAACATCGGCAGAAATTCTGCCGGCGATCTCAAAGATCTTTTGAAAATTCTCTTGGAATTTTCCGATATTTGATTTAGCTTGAACCACGGCTGTTTTCATTGAGTTTATCGTACCACACTCAAACTTGATGTTTTTCAATTTTTTTTCGATGTCATCATGCCCTATCAAGCAGTTTCTCTCGATCACATTTTTGAATCTGCTTTTTCTGCTCACAGATCATTTTTCTGTTATCTTTTAGACGCTCCTCCTTGAATACTGAAAAAGTGGGAAAATTCTGAAATCCGTCCAAGATGATCACGACGGTGATGCGCTGTGGTTTTTGAAATATTATCATGGACGATTATGAAAAATTGTCTTAATATGTAAAGGGATTTTCAAAGTGGAAAGGAGTGATACTATGCCAGCTTTTGAGAACGCAAAACCTACCCTGAAATTGGGAGAGATAGTCTCAGATGAAGAGCTCATAAGGTCTATAAGATATTTCATAGCCGCCGAATACGAGGCTGTTCAGATGTACACGCAGCTCGCTGAAATGACCGATAACGAGCTCGCAGAGGCAGTTCTTTTAGATATTGCCGAGGAAGAGCTGGTCCATGCCGGGGAATTTTTAAGGCTTCTGAAAGAACTCTCACCGAAGGATTGGAAAAAGTACGAAGAGGGCTTTGAGGAGGTTGAGGAGATCATAGAGAAGCTCAAAAAGTAATTTTTTGATTGATTGTGGAGGTGTCGCCAAGTTGAGAATATCCGTAATAGGAGGCGGGAGTTCTTACACTCCAGAACTTTTGAAGGGACTCAAAGATATAAAAGATGATATCGATCTTAAAGAAATATGCCTTTACGATATAAATCCAGAAAAACTCAGAACGATAGAGGAGTTTTCAAGAAGATATCTCAAAGGAGAATTGAAAGTCGTCACGGAAAAAGTTTTCGAAGACTGTGTCAAAGATTCCTCTTATGTTCTATTCCAGTTCAGACCGGGAGGCCTTGAGGGGCGGCTTAAGGACGAGACGATACCGCTCAAGTACGGGCTCATAGGCCAAGAAACTACTGGAATAGGCGGATTCGCTATGGCTATGAGAGTCTTTCCGATAGTTGAGGATTACATAAACAGAATAGAGAAGGTATCGAGAGCTTTCGTCGTTAACTTCACCAATCCATCTGGCCATGTTACAGAGTTCGCCTTAAACTATCTCGGATATGAGAAATTTGTCGGTCTTTGCAACATACCGATAAACCTTTTGCAGGCCGCTGCTGATATGTTTGAAGTAAATCTTGAGGATGTTTTTCTGAAGTATTACGGCCTCAATCACCTGACATTTTTAGAAAGGGTATACATCAAAAGTAAAGATGTCACAGAGGAAGTTCTTGAGAAGATAAAATACAGTCCAGCAAATATCGGTTCATCTTTTCCTTCATCTTTAATAGAAACTCTGAACCTTCTACCGAGCTCTTATCTGAAGTACTATCTTTTTGAAAGAAGTACTGTTAAGAATTTGAAAAATTCAAAGCCAAGGGCTCAAATTGTCATGGAAGTTGAGAAAGAGCTTTTTGAGAAATACAAATTCGCGTCAGAGATTCCTCCAGAACTCTCAAAAAGAGGGGGGAGTATGTACTCAACTGCTGCGGCTATGCTCATAAGAGATATTCATCTTTCAAGCGGATCCATTCACATAGTCAACACAAAAAACTCCGGAGCTGTTTCAAACATACCAGATGATTATGTCATGGAGGTGCCATCTATCGCCAAAGGTGGAAAAGTCTTTCCAATCTCAATTGGGGAAGCTGATCCGTTTGCACTCGGTTTTATTCATAACATAAAGATGTTTGAAAGGTTAACCATAGAGGCGTATCTGAAAAGATCAAGAAAGTTAGCTCTCAAAGCTCTCCTTCTTCATCCCCTCGGTCCGGATTACGACTTCGCCGAGGATCTTCTGAATGATCTCATAGAGGTTCACGGTTTTGATTTGAAGTGAAGGAGTGAAAGAAATTGGCTTTTGCTGGTATCGATGTTGGTGGAACGAAGACGGATGTTCTGATAGTTGATAAAAATGGGAATGTGCTGAGCAGATATATCGGAGGGCCGGGAAACTACGAGTCTCTGGGAATTGATAAAGCGCGCAACGAGATAGAACGATCTCTAAACAATGCTCTGAGGTCTGCAAACCTTGATAGAAGTGATATCGAGTTCGCTTTCTTTGGAATGGCAGGATTCGATCATGAGGAAGATAAGCCGACAATTGAGAAAATACTCGGTTCACTGGGTTTGAGAGATTACGATTTTGACAACGACGGAAGAGTGGCTCTCAAGTCCGGAACTGGTGACGATGTGGGAATAATGGTAAGTTGTGGAACTGGCAGCATCAGTTATGCTTCCGATGGGAAAAGAGTTATCAGGATAGGGGGATATTCTTGGAGCTTTGGTGAGAAGCTCGGCTCGTATTTAATAGCCGGCATGATAACAGCTGCAGTTGTCAGGGCGAAGGACGGAAGGGAGTATAAGAGTATTCTAGTCGATATGCTCGAATCAGAGATCGGAATGAGTATTGAGAGTTTGAGGAGATTATCACGAGAGGGTATTTATTCTCTCTCTGGTTACATTCCAAAGATTATATCCGTCCTTTTCAAAGCGTACGAGTCGCATGATTTCCTAGCTACCAAAATTCTCCTTGAAATAGTCGAGGAAATCGTGAAGATAGCCAAAGCGCATTTTAACAAACTCGATTTTGAGCCTCCTGTAAAGCTAATTTTAGAGGGAACTTTCTTTAAGAAATCCCCGGATTATCTCAGAGATATGATATCTTCCGCACTTGGAAAGGATTTCAAAGTGATAGTCCCAGATCATCCTCCGGTTGTCGGAGCTGTCCTTTTTGCTCTTGACAGAGCGGGTATAAACTCAAAGAAGCTTTTCAAAAAAATAGTTAATCAGGTTACTTTATCTTGAGAACTGGATAGATTATGAACATCATCCCGCCCAGCACGGCGAGAGCCGAACCTATTCCAAGAGTGTCCGCGAGCCAACCAATGAGTGGTGTGGCCGCTGCTGTGAAAAATGTCTTGAGCTGCGATTCAACAGATAGGGTTGATGTAAGCGCCGAAGAAGGAGCTTTGGAGCTTATGTATGCTACCATTACCGGTTTTCTCAAGTTTTGGAGAATGTATATAGTCATGAGAGAGAGTATTGAAATCACCGAAAAATTCACCTTAAGGAAAATCCCAGCAAGTGTTATAGCGGTAGCTGCGAATATGAACAAGCTATTTGCAGCCTTTTCTATGCTTTTCACCTTTTTAACGACTTTTCCAGCGTTTCGCGAAGCTCTACTCGTCATGATGTAGACAAAAAAGTACACTATACCGACTACAATAGCTGTTCTGTTTCTACCACTCATCGATAGGAA